>JAIXVL010000005.1 GCA_027483045.1 Lysobacteraceae bacterium | reverse complement strand
GGGCGCTTTTCCATCCACGGCAAAGCGGTACACCGCCGCCTGATAGATGCCGGAAAGCGCCGCCTGCGTGACTGCCAAGGCAATGATGGCGAGCACCACCAACACCGCCACGGTGATGGCTGCGGCGCTGCCAGCCACAAACGCGGTCGCCAGCACCAAGGCAACGCCGACCAGGATGAACAGCATCATCAGCAGGCCAAAGGCAAAGCCCAGGCCCACATTGCCGATCAAGTTTTCGCCCCAGCTCTTGCGCAGTAAGCCGAAACTTTCCTTGATCGCATCCAGTGGCCCCACGTTTTGCGCCACGAGCACCGGCACGACAAGGAAGGTCGAGACCGTCCACGCCGCGCCCAACAAGCGAACGACCATCGCGCCCAGCCACTCGCTGCGCCGCTCAAGCGCCTGCAGCAGCAAGCCCACCACGGCGGCAATCGCGGCATAACCCAAAATCGCGCCGATACGCTCGCGCGCAATTCGCAGGCCGTCGCCAACAGTGGGGTCGCCGCCTTCAAGGCGAATCATCGCGGCACCCACCAGCGCACTGTTGAAAAAGAAAATCACGAAGTACTGGCAGAGGTAGAAGACGAAGCCGTACACCGCCACCAGCGGCCCCGATTTGCCGTCCAGCAGACCTACCAAGATGCCCGGCACGAGAAACGTTGCGGCCACCACGAAAGCCGAGATGGACGAAATCACCGGGAACCACAGCAGCTCTTTGTCAGCGCGCAACACGGCGGCACTGGCCTTCACCAAGGCCCAACTGCGGGAGAATTTCTCGAACATGACGCGCTCCATCCGGGGGAATTCACGCCAGTATCACTGCTGAAGCCGGGCAAGTGGAGTGCAATTTGTCACCTCCTCGCGCCCGTTCGCGGCGGGCTGGGCCTCTAGGTCAAGCGCAGGGCATCCAACTCGGGCGGTTGTGCGAAATCCGGGTGTTTGCGCCACAGCGCGGCCAGCGTTTCGCCCCGCACGGGGTCGACAAAGTCAGGCGCAACATCGGCCAATGGTTTCAGCACAAACGCGTACTTCAGCTCAGGCCGCGGCAAGCGCAGATTGCCCTCGCCCGCCATAACGCGGTCGTCGAAGTAGACGATGTCCACGTCCAGCGTGCGGTTGGAGAACCGCGGCACATCGCGGCGCCTGCCATTGCGGTCTTCCAAGGCGTGAAGCCAATCATTGAGTGCCTGCGGCTCAAGATCACTCTGCATCGCTACAGCACAATTCAGAAAGTCGGGGCCCTCGAAGCCCACGGCAGGCGTGCGATACACCGGGGATATCGCCAACTCGCCGAAGCGCTGACGTAGCTCCGCCACGGCCGCACGCAGATAAACTTCGGGCTCCTCATTGCTTCCCAGGCTCAGCAGAGCGAACCCCGAGGTCCGCGCCTCCGTGGTGGTGGCTGGCGAAGTCGGCAAGTGGCTCATCCGGCCCGCGAACGCTCAATCAGAATGCCCACGGCCCGCGCGCCGCGAACAGCACCCGGCTTGGACAGCTTGAGTCGGACCCAAGGCACGCGGAACTCATTCGTGATGATGGCAGCGCAACGCTCGGCCAAGGTTTCTACGAGACCAAAACTGGATTCGGAGACAAACTGGATCAGGCGTTTACTCACCGCCTTGTAGTCCAGCGTGTCTTCAATGGCGTCGCTTGCCGCGGGCTTGCGGTTATCGAAGCCCATTTCGATGTCCAGAACGATGGGCTGCTTGATGCGGCGCTCCCAATCGTAGATGCCGATCGTGCATTCGATTTCGAGCGCTTCAATAAAGATTTTGTCCATCGTCGACCTGCTCATTGGTTATGTGTCGCTCGCCGTCTCTGGCAAAGCCACTGGCCTTAGCCTGACTTGGGCGGTGGCAAGGCGGCGACAGGGGCCAAGCTGGCCATGTCCCAGCGCGGCTGCACGCGAAACTCGAAATCATTCTGCCCCGCGGCCAATCGCGTGGCTCCGGCAAACGCAATCATCGCGCCGTTGTCAGTACAAAACGCCATCCGCGGAAAGCTCACCTGCCAGCGCCGGCGCGCCGCCATGTCGGCCAGGTTTTTTCGCAGCTGTTTGTTGGCACCCACGCCACCGGCCACCACGAGTGTGCGCATGCCGGTTTGCTTCAAGGCGCGCTCGCACTTGATGGCCAGCGTATCCGTCACCGCATCCTCAAAGCCCAAAGCCAGATCACGCTTGGTCGCTTCGCTGCGATCCGAGGCTTGCCAAGCCAGCAGCACCTGCGTTTTCAGCCCCGAAAAGCTGAAATCCAAACCGGGTCGGTCGGTCATGGGGCGCGCAAAGCGAAAGTGACTTTCCTTTCGGCCCTCAGCCTCGGCGACCGCTCGTCCTTCCAAGGCCAGGGCGGCCAGTTCAGGCCCGCCCGGATACGGCAAGCCCAACATCTTGGCGGTCTTGTCGAAGGCCTCGCCGGCGGCGTCGTCCAGCGTCTCGCCCAGCAAGGTGTAGCGCCCGATCGCCTCCACAGCCACGAGCTGCGTATGGCCACCAGACACCAGGAGGCACACGAAAGGCGGAAGCGGCGAATTTGGCTCCAACAAAGGCGAGAGCAAGTGCCCCTCCATGTGGTGCACGCCGATGCTGGGGCAGTCCAAGGCCCAAGCCAAGGCGCGGCCGGTCGCTGCACCGACCAGCAAGGCGCCGATCAGGCCAGGCCCTGCCGTATAGGCCACACCGTCCAGTTGCTGCTGGCTTAGCCCTGCCTCAGCCAGCGTTTGCCGCACCAGAGGCAGCAGTTTTCGCACATGGTCGCGGCTGGCCAACTCAGGCACCACGCCGCCGTACTCGGCGTGCAAAGCCACTTGGCTGTAGAGGGCGTGCGCCAGCAGTCCGCGCTCGGTGTCGTACACCGCAACGCCAGTCTCATCGCACGAGGATTCAAGGCCAAGAACGCGCATGGGGTCTCAATAGTGATCGGTGACTTGCCAGCCCCCGGAAAGCCCGCGTATCATACGCGGCTCACCCGGAGCACCGGGTATTTCAAGACCCTGAGAAACCCTATGCCCAACGTCAAAGTCCGCGAGAACGAGCCGTTTGAGTTCGCGCTCCGTCGCTTCAAGCGCACCTGCGAAAAGGCCGGCGTGCTCGCTGAAACCCGCAAGCGCGAGTTTTACGAAAAGCCGACCCAAGAGCGTAAGCGCAAGGCCGCTGCGGCCGTGAAGCGCCAGCTGCGTCGTTCGTCGCGCGACGTCACCAAGCGTCAGCGCCTCTACTGAGCGCGGCGTTTGCCGCATGAAGCCGGCCCGCCTCTGGCGTCGCCGGCTTTTTGTTTTTCCCGAATCAGAACGGAGACCACCCCATGTCCATGAAGCAGCAACTCACCGATGACATGAAGGCCGCCATGAAGAGTGGCGAAAAAGACAAGCTCGCGACCATCCGACTGATCAACGCCGCCATCAAGCAGCGCGAAGTCGATGAGCGCATCACGCTCGATGATGCCGCGGTTTTGTCGGTGCTCGAGAAGATGGTCAAACAACGGAAAGATTCGATCACTCAGTTCGAGGCAGCGGGTCGCGATGACTTGGCAGCAATCGAGAAGGCTGAGTTGGTCGTTGTCCAGGCCTATCTGCCTGAGCAAATCGGGCAGGAAGAAATCGACCAAGCCATCCAAGCGGCAATTGCCGAGGCTAACGCCGGCCCTGGCCCGCAGGCGATGGGCAAGATCATGGCCATCCTCAAGCCGAAGCTGGCCGGCCGGGCAGACATGGGCGTGGTTTCGCAACGGCTGAAGGCTGCTCTGGCAGGCTGACGGCGCGCCGATTCGCGGGCAGGATGGTGTCCTGCCCAGAGAACGGTCAACCCAACGCAATGAACTGGCGCGCCGCACCCATTCTCATCACCCGCGACCCTGAGCGCAGCATCGGGTTCTACCTGCGTCTTGGGTTTCATCTGCGAGGCCACACACGCACACCTGGTGCGCAGTACCTGCTGCTTGAGCGTGATGGTGTTGAGCTGCACTTCACTGAAGTTCCAGCCGATTACATTGGCGGTACCGACAGCGCCATCTACCTCCATGTGGACGATGCAAAAGCGCTCCATGCTTCTTGGAGCGCGGCAGGCCTGCCTGAGCGTGGATGCCCTCGATTGGTCGCACCTACGGCGCAATCCTGGGGCTTCCTGGAAGGCCATCTGGTTGACCCAGACGGCCACTTGATTCGCTTCGGCAGTGCGCTACCAGCGTCACACTCCAGGTGAGACGACACTAAGCGCCATGGGACGCATCCCCGATCAATTCATTGATGGCCTACTCGCTCGAGTGGATATCGTCGAGCTGATCGGCTCGCGTCTTCCCATGAAGCGCGCAGGGCGCGAATACACCGCGCGCTGCCCTTTCCACGATGAGCGCTCTCCGTCGTTTTACGTCAGCCCTACCAAACAGTTCTATCACTGCTTTGGCTGCGGCGCGCACGGAACGGCCATCAAGTTCCTCATGGAATACGATCGGCTCGACTTCACCGATGCGGTCGAGGAACTTGCCAAGCGCGTCGGCCTTGAGGTACCTCGCGACGAAGGTCGCGGCGCAGCACCACGCGGTGATACCGACGATCTCTACGCGGCGCTCGATGCAGCTCAACGCTTCTTCGTTCGCGAGTTAGGACAGAGCAGCAAGGCGCAAGCGTATTTGCAGAAGCGTGGTCTCGACACAGGCACGATCGAAAAGTTCGGCATCGGCTACGCGCCTGAAGGTTGGGATGGGCTGAAATCCGCACTAGGTCGCGACGATGCGCGGCGCACCGAGCTCCTCGACAAAACCGGCCTGCTATCGCGTAGCGACAACGGCAAGGTGTACGACAAGTTTCGCGGCCGCGTCATGTTTCCGATTCACGATCGACGTGGGCGCGTGATCGCGTTCGGCGGCCGCGTGCTGGAAAAAGACGACGGCCCGAAGTACCTCAACTCGCCTGAAACCGCGCTGTTCCATAAAGGTCGAGAGCTGTACGGACTGTTCCAAGTTCGACAAGCACATAGCAAGATTCCACGGCTCATCGTGGTTGAGGGCTACATGGATGTGGTCTCGCTTTGGCAGTTTGGCATCACCACCGCGGTTGCCACGCTGGGCACTGCCACCACGCCCGAGCATGCAGAACTCCTGTTCCGAAACTCGGGCGACGTGTATTTCTGCTTCGATGGCGACGAAGC
>JAIXVL010000057.1 GCA_027483045.1 Lysobacteraceae bacterium | reverse complement strand
TGTATTTGTGGCTGCACTTGAAGCGTGTGTACGGCCAAGGCGCCTTGCTCACGACCATCAAGTTCGCAACGCTCGGCCTGGCCGAACTGTTCATGCTGAGCATCGTGGCCATCGCCGCTTTGGTGGCCGCCTTGGTGTGGCTGTAAGGGCCTAGCGAGGGCTCTCGGCGGCTTGCTTCAACAAGTCGGAGCGCTGCTCCGGAGCAGCGGCAAGCACGCGACCACGCAGTGCCGCTCGTTGTGCCGCGCCCATCGCTGCCACGCGGCTGGCGAGGGCTTTTCGGTCGCTGTCCGACAACGCCTGCAAGGCATCGACCAGCATCGACTGCTCTGCCACGGGCACAAAGGCCAACAAGGGACGCAGGCCGGGCAAGGTGCTGCCCAAACGCGGACCCAAGTCCCAATCGCGTTGTTCTTGAACATCGAGTGCAGCGAATGCATCACGGCGTGCTTGCTGCTCCGCGGCAGGCAACAACGCGAATGCACTGGCCGTGGCGCCCAAGGCCTCGCGCTCTTCCGCCGATAGGGCCGACCAAGCAGCGAAGCGGCCGCGCAAAGCCGCGCGCTCCAAGGCGGGGCGCTGCAACCATTCGGCGTAGGCGTCACGCATCTGCAGGCGCTCTTGGGGCGTCATGGCCTGCCAGCGCTCGGCATTGGCCCTCAGTTCGATGCGCGTCTCGGCATCGAGAGTCGGCCATGCCGCCTCGACGGGCGCGAGCCACTCCTGCACTGGCGGGGTCAGTGCCTCCCAATTCGCCGACTCGGGCAGCACCTGTGCCGCTGAAGTGACGGGCAAGGCGCCTCCATCACGCACCAAGAGCCAACTGAAGAAGCCCACACCCTCGCGCCAGGCAGCAGCAGGCGAGGCGCCCAACACGGCAAAGTCGGGGTCGACGACCAACGCCGACTTCAAGTCGCGCTCAGCGGGTGCCTGCTCGCTCGAAGGCGGCAAAGCGGCCGGGGTTCCATCGATGGGTGCCGCGGCACCGGAGGCGAAGGGTGGCGGCCACACGAAAGTGGCCACCCACACCGCCAAGAGCAGTAGCGCCACTAAGCCAAGCCCGGTCTGAAGCCGTGTCGGTCGCCACGACATTCGAATTGCGGCGTCCGCGCGCCGCGGCGCAGGCTTTGCGCCGGCCTCAGGAGGCAGACCGGCTCCGCCGCCACGAACTTGCGCCTGAAAGGCTTCGTTCCAGCGCAGCAAAACGGCCGGACCCACGCCATCTTCTTCCAGCTTGTCTTGCGCATCGGACCAGAGCGCCCGATAGGCCGTCTCGGAGAGGCCCATCACGCGTGCCGCGCCCAGTGGCTCCAAACCCACGACCAAGCGCAGCAGCACGGCCAGTCGCCGCGTATGCGCCAGCCGGTAAAGGGGATGATTGGGCGCTTGGCGGAGCGGGCGCGCGAGCTCGTCGCGGGCCAGCAGCAGACCCCAGTAGCGCAGGGGCCATTCCGCCAGCGGCAGTTTGGGCGCACGCGCAGAGAACTCTTCGCGCACCTCAGCCAGAAGGCGGGCGCTGTCGAGGGCGGGGCCGGCTTGGGCACGGGCCAAGACGTCGGCTCGCGGTTCAATGCCTTTGAGGAAGGCCGACAGGGCGGCCGGAGAGGGAGAGGACGTCACGCCGGCAGTCTAGAGCCGAGCGCGACCGCCGTCACGAACTGAGTCCCACAAGAACAGTTGACAGAGACGAAAAGGGCGGCTCAGCCGCGTTTTTTCTGGCTCGGGGCCAAATGCAGTTGTGCACAAGCCCCCCAGTGCCGCGTTTGGCGGGCGTTCAGCGATGAAAAACAGCGCAAATACCCTGCACGGAAACATCTAAGGTATTGATCTGTAATAAATATTTCAGTTTGACTAAAAAATCGCCAAGGCGGCTGGAAGCCGCTTAGCACGGGGCCTGCGCAGCATTCATCCGAGCAACGTCCACAGAGTTATCCACAGATCATGTGGATAAGGGACATTCCCGATACAAAACATGGCTTTAGGGCACTTTTCTCGCCTGACAGTGAAGATATTCACGCAAGTGGGAAAACAGGCCTTTCGAGCCACCTGTCGCTAGACTGGCCCCATGGCTTTCACCACCCTGCAGGTCGCCCTCGCCCGCCCCCTGCCCCGCCCCTACGACTACCTGCCGCCTGAGGGCGCGCTGGTTGACGGCGGCTGGCTGGGTTGCCGTGTGCGCGTGCCCCTGGGCCGCGAGACCTCCATCGGCGTCGTCTGCGGGCTCGGCCAGGCCGAGGTCGATACGCAACGCCTGCGGCGCGTCGAAGCGCGCCTCGATGCCACCCCCCTGCTGCCTGGTGAGTTGTGGGACACGCTGCAGTTCGCCAGCCGCTACTACCACGCGCCGTTCGGCGAAGTGTGGGCCACAGCCCTGCCCGGCCCCCTGCGCGAGGGCAAGCCTCTGCCGGAAACCGGAGCGTTCGGCTGGGCCTTGAGTGCGGCAGGCCGCGAGGCCTGGGAGCGTCTGCGGCCGGGCCGCCCGCGCGCCTTGGCCGAACATTTGGCGAGCGCAGCGCAGGCCCTTCCAGAAGCCCTGCTGGAGGCCGATGTGCCACGCTGGCGCGAAGCGGCAAGAAACCTGCGCGAACGCGGCTTCCTTGAACGGCAAACGCTGGACTTCGATGTGCTGCCCGTGCGCCCGTCGCTGGCGCTGAATAACGACCAGAGCGCGGCGGTCACTGCCATTACGGCGCAAGTCGGATTCGCGCCGTTTTTGCTCGATGGCGTCACCGGTTCAGGCAAAACCGAGGTCTACCTTGAAGCCGTCCGCCATTGCCTCGCGCGCGGCAAGCAAGCGCTGCTGCTGGTGCCCGAGATCGGCCTGACGGCACAAACCGTGGCGCGTCTGCAGCGCGGCCTGCCGGTGGAAGTGCACGCCCTGCATTCCGGCCTAGCCGACGGCGAACGCGCCCACGGGTGGGCGGCCATGGCCCGCGGCGATGGTCGGGTGATGGTCGGCACGCGTTCAGCCATCTTCAGCCCCTTGCCCGAGGCCGGCTTGATCGTGGTCGATGAGGAGCACGACGCCAGCTACAAGCAGCAGGACGGTATTCGCTACCACGCCCGCGACTTGGCCCTCGTGCGTGGCCGCGCCTTGGGCGTTCCTGTTGTGCTGGGCAGCGCCACGCCCGCGCTGGAAAGCCAGCGCCATGCCATCAGCGGCCGGATGACGCGACTGGCACTTCCGCGTCGTGCGCATGCTGAGGCACGACCGCCCAAGGTGCGCGTGGTGGACGTTCGCAAGCGCAAGCTCGAAGGCGGCTTAGCGCACGAATTGCTCGAAGCCATCGAAAGCACCTTGGCGCGTGGTGAGCAGGTGCTGGTATTCCGCAATCGCCGCGGCTACGCGCCGGTGTTGCTGTGCCACGACTGTGGCTGGAGCGCGCCCTGCAAACGCTGCGATGCGCCGCTCACGGTGCACGCCGGCGGCAGGCGCCTGATCTGCCATCACTGCGGCTACAGCGCGCCCAAGCCGCTGGCCTGCCCCGACTGCGGCAGCTTGGCCTTGCAGCCTCAGGGCCAAGGCACGGAACGCATCGAAGAGACCTTGCAAGCGCGCTTCCCCGACGCACGCATCGTGCGCGTGGACCGCGACACCACCGCGGTGAAGGACGGCTTGGCGAAACGCTTGGCTGAACTGGGCGACGGGCCGGGCATCTACGTGGGCACGCAAATGCTGGCCAAGGGCCACGACCTGCCGCGCCTCACGCTCTCAGCCATCGTGTCGATCGATGAAGGCTTGTTCTCCGCCGACTTCCGCGCCGGCGAGCGCTTGGGGCAACTGCTGGTGCAAGTCGCCGGCCGCTCAGGCCGCGCAGAACGCGCAGGCGAGGTCTGGCTGCAAACCCACCACCCCGAGCACCCTTGGCTGGCCTTGCTGCTTTCCGGCGGCTATGCGGCGCTTTCTGCGCCTTTGCTGGCCGAACGCGAAGCGGCGCAGCTGCCGCCCTACGCGCACTGGGCCCTGTTGCGGGCCGAGGCGAAGGACGCTAGCGCCGCCGATGCTTTTCTCGCGGCCGCGCGTGACAGCCTAACCGGACACGGTGGGCTGCATTGCTCTGGCCCGGTGCCGGCCCCCATGCCGCGTCGCGCCGGCCGTGCGCGCGCCCAGTTGCTGCTGCAAGCCACGGAGCGGCCCGCCTTGCACGCGGCGCTGTCGACCTGCGTGGAGGGCTGGTACGCCTTGCCGGAAGCGCGACGGGTGCGCTGGTCGCTGGATGTGGACCCCATCGACCTGTACTAGCCCAAACGAAAACGGCCGGCAAAGTGCCGGCCGCATCGAGGAACAGGTGACAGAACTTAGGGTTGCGACGGCGGAGCTGCCGGAGTTGCCGGTGCCATCGCCTTCAACACGTCGCCCTCTTGAAGCGCCTTCAGACGCTCCAACGCAGCACCGTCGAGCTCGCGCACTTCGCCGCTGGGCAGGGTCAGCGTGGCCGATTCGAACGCACCGGTCTGCGGATTCAACTTGATGGCCAAGCGTCCCTCACCGCGTTCGCCGGTCAGGGTAAAGGCCATCATTCCTTGCGCAAGCGCAGCGGTATCGATGCTGGCATCCGCGAGCGTGCCGAAGTTTTCCTGCACAGCCGGCAGCGCAGCGATCGAATCACGCGCCTGGGTGCCCATCGCCTTCAGTCCAAACCAAGCAATGGCGCCAATCCCCACCACGATCAGCAGGATCAGCAGCAAGCAGCCACCCAAAAACCAAGGCCACAACTTGCGCTTCTTTTCGGGGGCGGCAGGCGGCGGCGGGAACGGTGTATTCATGGCGTTGTCCTTAGGTGGGGGAAGTTTCGACGGGCAATGTACCAGTAGCCCATGCGCACAAAACGCGATCGGCCCCGAAGGGCCGTTGCGGCGAAAGCACGTTCCGAAGCCCGATCAGGCCAAGAACAGGTTGCGCATTTTCTTCAAGGCATTGGCTTCGATCTGGCGCACGCGCTCGGCCGATACGCCGTACTCGGCGGCCAAATCCTGCAAGGTGGCCTTCGATTCGCCGAGGAAGCGACGCTCGAGAATGGCGCGCGAACGCGCATCCAAACCTTCCAAACCTTCGTGCAACACATCCAGCTGCTTGCCATCGTGATCGTCGGCTTCGATCAGCTTGGCCGGGTCGGCATCGACTTGCTCGAGGTAAGCAATCGGAGCAGGCGGCGCATGGTCGTCGTCGCTGTCGGTGGGGGCATCAAAGCCCACATCGCGACCGGAAAGACGCGATTCCATCTCAAGCACTTCGCGCTTCGACACGTTCAAGTCTTTGGCGACCGCGGTCACTTCGGCGTCGGTCATCCAACCCAAGCGCTTCTTGCTCTTGCGGAGGTTGAAGAACAGCTTGCGCTGCGCTTTGGTGGTGGCCACCTTCACGATGCGCCAGTTCTTCAGGATGAATTCGTGGATCTCGGCGCGCACCCAGTGCACGGCGAAGCTGACGAGGCGCACGCCTTGGTCGGGGTCGAAGCGCTTCACCGCCTTCATCAGGCCGATGTTGCCTTCTTGCACGAGGTCGCCCACGCCAAGGCCATAGCCTTGGTAGCCGCGAGCGACGTGCACCACGAAGCGCAGATGCGAAAGCACCAAGGCCTTGGCGGCCTCGAGGTCACCCTCGTCGCGGAGGCGGCGGGCCAGGGCCTGCTCCTCTTCCACCGAGAGCACGGGGATCTGGTGAACGGCAGACACGTAAGCCTCCAGCGAGCCGAGCGCGCTGGGGATGGGGTACGAAGCGGTAGTTACAGCAGTGGTCATGGGGGGCCCCTGACGACAGGAATGGGAAGACTTTAGCACTCGGGCACTACGACTGCTAAGCGTGCCAAAAGTTCCACTGTGTTCCGGCACAGGAACACTGCCGGTTACATCTCAACCCACTCCGAGACTCAAGCATCTCGCCTCAAAGCGCCGGCAAGGACCAGTCAATCGGCGCCTTTCCCGCCCCCTGCAGCCAGCGGTTGGCTTTGCCGAAGTGCTCGCATCCGAGGAAACCCCGATGCGCCGACAGGGGCGAGGGGTGCGGCGCCTGCAAAACGCAGTGCCGCTGGCGATCGATGATCGCGCCCTTCTTCTGGGCATAACTGCCCCAGAGCATGAACACCAAACCCTCGCGCTCGCGGCTGCGGGCGGCAATCACCGCGTCGGTGAAGCCTTCCCACCCGCGCCCGGCGTGGCTGCCGGGCTGCCCCTCTTCCACACTCAGCACCGCATTCAGCAGCAACACGCCCTGATCGGCCCAGTGCTGCAAACAGCCGTGGCGGGGGGCCTTCAGGCCGAGGTCGCGCTCGATTTCTTTGAAGATGTTGAGTAGGGAGGGCGGCACCGGCACGCCCGGCGGCACCGAGAAGCTCAAGCCATGCGCCTGGCCTGCGCCGTGGTAAGGGTCCTGCCCCAGCACCACCACCTTCACTGCGTCGAAGGGCACGGCGTCGAGCGCGGCGAACATCTGTTTGCCAGGCGGGTAGATGCGCGCGCCTTCCGCCTTTCTCTTGCGAAGGAAATCGGCCAGCTCGCGCATCTCCGGGCGCTGCAGGTACTCGCCTACGCGCTCACGCCAACTGGCTTCAAGTTGGATTGCGGATTCAGGCCTGACCATGCCGCTCGCGCAGCATGCGGCCCACGCGCAGCTGGAACAGCAGCTTGGTCACCAGCAGGCGCTCTTCGATCGGCTTCAACACCAAATCGTTCGCACCGGCGCGCAGCAAATCGGTTTGATTGGCGGGGTTGGCATCGCCCGTCATCACCACCACGGGCAACTGGCCCTTGGGATAACCAAACTCGCCGCGAATCGACTTCACCAAGTCTTTGCCGGTCAAGTCGCCCTTCAAGTACACGTCGGTCAGCACCACGTCCACGCCGGGCACGCGGCCCTGCGTGAGCGCTGATTCCAGAAACGCGATGGCGTCTTCAACGCCGCTGCAATGCACCACCTTCAGGCCGTGCTTCTCGAGCATGCGACGCGTGGCGACGGCCACGACTTTGCTGTCTTCCACGTACAGCACTTCGCCACCCACAGCGGATTCCGGCGCCACATAGCCCTTGATGAAGGCTGCAAGCGCGGTGAATCCGAGGGACTTGTCGAAGTAGTCGGTCACATCATCGGTGATCGATCGGGTTTCAAGCCGTTCCTGCACATCGCCTGAGACCACGATGATCGGGATATAGGCCTGCGGCGTGTGTTCTCGCAGATAGCGCGCCAGCTCCAAGCCATCCATATCGGGCAGGCGCAGCGAGGTGGTGACCAAGTTGATGGCGCCCTGCTGCAAGGCCTGCTGGGCCTCGTGGCCGGTCTCGCAAAGAATGATGTCGGCCTGAGGCAGCTGCTGCTTCAGTACGCCCTCGATCATCTTGCGCACAACCTTCGACCCATCCACCACAAGGATGCGCGGAGAAGCGTTGTCGAAGGTGCGGAACGCAGGTGTGTTCATAGCCCAATGGGTCGCGAAGTCCGCAGATAATGGCCCGCCGCGACCCGCGCGCCAAGCCAGCCCAGCAGAGCAGAGGCAAAAAGAGCCAAAGCCACAGCGGCGGGGCTAGGACCGGAAAGCGAAAAACCACCGGCATACGTGCGCACCAGCGCGTCCAGCGGCGCGCTCAAAGCCACGCCCACCACGATCACGCCGAGCAATGCCGCAGCACCCGCGAGCACGCCGTAGACCAAGCCGAGATACAGCAGTGGGCGGCGCACATCCGCATCGTCCGCACCCAATTGCTGCAACAGCGCGATTTCATCGCGACGCGCGGCAAGGTCCAAACGCACGGTGTTACCCACCACCAACACGGCGGCCACGCCCAGCAGCATGGCAAGCACGAACACTGCGCGCGCGCCGAAGGCCAGCCATGCATCGAGACGCTCACGCCATGCCGCATCAAACTGAACGCTATCGACACCGCTTTCCGCTTGCAGTGCCTTGGCCAGATCGGCTGGCGCGCCGCTGGGCGACACCACCAAAACAAACGGCAGCGGATTGGCGTCGAGCAAATCCAGCGCTCCAGCCAAGTCGCTCATTTGCTTGAACTCGGCCAGGCCCTGCTCGGGTGTGCGTACTTGCACTGCTGCCACATCGGCGCGCGAGCGCCATGCGTCGGCCAGCGCGGCGGCCGTTTGCGGCGAGGCATCAGGTGTCAAAAACACGCTGACTTCGCGCGCTGCCTCCAAAGTTCCTGCAAAGCGCAGGGCATTTGAAAGCCCCAAGGCCATCAGCAAGGGCAAGAGCAGTGCAAAGGCCAGAACCAGCACCGTGACCAAACTCGCCAAAGGTGCTTGGCGAAGGCGTTGCCGCGCATCGGCAAAGGCGCGCGCATGGCTACGTCGCCACGCATTCCAGCCGCCATCACCGTAAACCGCGCGTCGCTCAGCACTCATGCCGCCAAATCCTCGGTGGCGATGTCATCCACCAAGCGGCCCTGATCAAGCACCAAGGTGCGGCGACGAATGCGCTTGATGAGCGCGAGATCGTGGCTGGCCACCAGCACCGTCGTGCCCTCAGCGGGCAGCGACAAAAACAAATCCATGATCTCAGCGGCGAGCTTCGGATCGAGGTTGCCCGTGGGCTCGTCGGCGATCAGCAGCATGGGTTGGCCGACGATGGCGCGCGCAATGCCCACGCGCTGCTGCTCACCGGTCGAGAGTTGTGCGGGTTTCGCCGCAAGGCGATCACCCAAGCCCACGCGCTCCAGAACGGTGCGCACGCGCTTTCCGATCTCTGCTTCGGCCACGCCGGCGATGCGCAAGGGCAAGGCCACGTTGTCGGCAATGGTCCAGTGCGGCAGCAAGCGATGGTCTTGAAACACCATGCCCAAACGACGGCGATAGCGCGCCACATCGCGGCCGCGGACTGCCGCCAGATTGCGGTCGTCGACAATCACCGCGCCCCGATCGGGGCGCTCCGACAAATGCAGCAGCTTCAAGAGCGTGCTCTTGCCCGCGCCGGAGTGGCCGGTCACGAACAGCAGTTCGCCGGCATCGACCGAAAAGCTGAGCTCGCTCAGGGCGGCGCGACCGCCCGGGTACTGTTTCGAAACCGCGTCGAGCCGCAGCAGGGGCATGCTCAGCCGCCGAACCAGCCCTTCACGCGGGCCGCCATGCGGGCGAAGAAGCTTTCCTTCGACACGCCTTGCGGACCGGAGGGCACCGAAGCAGCCTGCTGTGCCTCATGGCCGCCACGCTCACCGCGCGGCTTGCGACGACGACGGCGACGACGACGTTCTGCATCGGAGGGGCTTTCGGCAGCGTTGGGCACCTCAGATTCTGCGGGTGCCGGTGCGGGAGCCGCCGCCTCAGGCTTGGGCGCGCGCTCGGGGCGCGGGCCACGATCCGGGCGCGGGCCGCGGCTGTCACCACGGCCGCCGCTGCGATCACCACCGCGATCCGGGCCACGACCACCGCGACCATGCTTGGCATCTTTCTCCGCCATCTCGGCGCGGGCTTCGCGGAAGATGTCGCCCACGCGCTCCACCGGCTCCGCACCCTCAGGCAGCGTGTGTGCTTCTCGCGGCAGTGCAGTGAGCAAATCGCTGGTCACCGACTCCACCGGAATCTTTTGCTCAATGTAGGCCTCGACGGCCGGCAAATGCTGCGCGTACAGCTCGCAAGCGAAGGTGATCGCATCGCCTTCCGCACCCAAACGCGCGGTACGGCCAATGCGGTGCACGTAGTCTTCGGCCTCGAAAGGCAGATCGAAGTTGTACACGTGGCTCACGCCATCGATGTGCAGACCGCGTGCCGCCACATCGGTGGCCACCAGCAGCTGCAGCTCATTGCGCTGGAACTTGGCCAGCAGGCTTTGGCGCTTCTTCTGCGGCACATCGCCGCTCAGCACGCCCACCAGATAGCCCGCGCGCTCCAAGGCGCGCGCCACGCGCTCCACCATCGCCTTGGTGTTGACGAACACCATGGTGTGGTTGGCGGGGCTACGCGACAGCAAGCCGAGCAGCAGCGGAATCTTTTCTTCGTTGGCCGGGAAATAGATCTTCTGGCGAACGCGCGCCGCCGTGATGGACTCGGCCTCGACGACCAGCTTCTCCGGCTCGTTCATGTGCTCGTAGGCCAGCTCCAGCACGCGATGGCTGAGCGTGGCCGAGAACATCAAGGTCTGGCGCTCTTCGCGCGGCGGCAAGCGGCGCAGCAGGAAGCGCAGGTCCTTGATGAAGCCGAGATCGAACATGCGATCAGCTTCGTCGAGGATGCACACCTCGCAGGCGTGCAAGCTGACAACGTGTTGCTTCACGTAGTCGATGAGTCGGCCCGGCGTAGCGATGATCACGTCGGTGCCGGCCTGCAGCAGCTCGCGCTGCTTGTCGTAGTCCACGCCGCCGTAGACCAGCGTGTAGCGCAGGCCAAGGGCCGAGCCGAACTTCAACGCGTCCTTGTGGATCTGGATGGCGAGCTCACGGGTCGGCGCCAGAATCAGGGCGCGCGGGTCGGAGTCTTTGCGGTTGGCCAGCGCCGGGCGGGTGAGCAGGCGGTTGATCATGCTGACCAGGAAGGCCAGCGTTTTGCCGGTGCCCGTTTGGGCCTGACCGGCCACATCGCGGCCCTGCAAAGTGACCGGGAAGGTCATCGCCTGGATGGGCGTGCAGCGGGAGAATCCGGCGGCTTCCAGCCCGGCCATCAGGTCGGGGTGCAGGTCGAAACTGGAAAGCGTTACATCGGTTAGCGGCTTGTCGCTCATGGTGTCCCTGGGTAAAGGTCGGCGTCTCGGCCGGCGGGGCTCGGGGCTTGCACCGGCTTCGCGCCCGGTCGCACACTGCCCGCCGCCGTGGCGGCACCCCGGGTTGAGAATTCACCATGGGGTGCCCAAGTGTAGCAGTGCCCGCAGCCCAGCCCGCCCGGAACCCCACGCCGCCGCGCAGAGCGTGAGAGACTCCGGCAGTCCGTGCCGTTCCAACTCTGAGGAACTTTCGATGAGCGATAAGATTTTTCATGTCGGCGATGCCGATTTCGCCAGCCAAGTGCTGGAAGCCGGCGTTCCGGTGCTGGTCGACTTCTGGGCCGAATGGTGTGGCCCGTGCAAGGCCATTGCGCCCCTGCTCGACGATCTGGCCAAAACCTACGACGGCAAGGTCAAGGTGGTGAAGGTCAACATCGACGAGAACCCGCAAACTCCGCGTCAGTACGCGGTGCGTGGCATCCCCACCCTGATGCTGTTCAAGGACGGCAAGGTGGCGGGCACGCAGGTGGGTTTGGTGGGCAAGCCGCAGCTCACGGCGTTCATCGACAAAGGCCTTTGAGGCCGAACGCGCGCCACCCGGCTAGGGTGGTTTGCGCATGATTTCCCTGCTTTCAGCGGCTTCGGCCCCTGAACACCCGCCCGGCCCGGTCTTGCCGGGCTGCCATCGGCGGGTGTAGTGTCAACCCGACTTCTGCGACCGCGACGCCTTTTCCGCGACGCCCGCACACCCCTTACCCGCTCATCCCCTGAGTGTCTTCCACTCGCAATCGCGAGAACTCCCTAGTGTCCGAAAACGAAATTGAAGGTGGCGCGCCTGCGCCTGCCGATACTGCTGAAAAGCGTCCGCGTCGCACCCGCAGCCGCGTGATTGCGGAAATCCCCAACGACCCGATCGACGCTTCGACGCCAGAGTCTGCCGTTGAGGCAGCGCCTGCGCCCGTCACTGAAACGTCGCCCACGCCCGCACCGAGCGCGCCCTCAACCGCCGACTTGGTCGCTGACGCCATGGCCGAGGCGGAAGCCGATGGCGACAACGGCGATGACGGCGCCGACGATGGCGAAGGCGGCGAAAACGACGGCGGCGCCAACGACAACCAAGGCGGCACGCCGGAACAGCGCATCTCGCGCCGCGAGCGTTTCAAGCAGCGCATGAAAGAGCGCCGCGAGCGTCAGCGCGAGCAGCGCCGCGAACAGCGCGGCGGCGGCGGCGGCAGCCAGACGTCGCAAGGCTTTGGCGACGACGACGACCAAGGCGGCGGCCAAGCCGCGCAGGCGGCGCAACCGTATCCGGGCGGCGAGCATCAGCGCCCCTATCTCCCAGCGGATTTCCCCGTGCCTTCGCTCACCGAGCTGAAGCGCATGCCGGCCTACCGCCTGCTGGAGATCGCCGAGAAGCTGAACCTGCATGAGGGCGTCGCCCGCATGCGCAAGCAGGACGTCATCTTCGCTCTGCTGAAAGTGCTGACCCGTCACCCGCAAGGTGTGGCCGCCGACGGCGTGCTGGAAATCCTGCCCGACGGCTACGGCTTCCTGCGCGGCGCCGAGGCGAGCTACCTCGCCGGCCCGGACGACGTCTACATCTCGCCCAGCCAGATCCGCCGCTTCAACCTGCGCACCGGCGACTACATCGCCGGCCGCATCCGCAATCCGAAAGACGGCGAGCGCTACGTGGCGCTTAACCAGCTCGACACCATCAACGGCGAGCCGCTGGAAGCCAGCAAGGGCAAGGTGCTTTTCGAAAACCTGACCCCGCTGTTCCCGCGCCAGCGCTTCACGCTGGAACGCGGCAACGGCAGCTCGGAAGACATCACCGGCCGCGTGCTCGACCTGATGGCGCCGCAAGGCAAGGGCCAACGCTCGCTCATCGTGTCGCCGCCGAAAGCCGGCAAGACGATGCTGATGCAGCAGGTGGCCACCGCCATCACCACCAACCACCCCGACGTGCACCTCATCGTGCTGCTCATCGACGAGCGCCCGGAAGAAGTGACGGAAATGCAGCGCACTGTGCGCGGCGAAGTCATCAGCTCGACCTTCGACGAACCGGCGGCGCGCCATGTCCAGGTGGCCGAGATGGTCATCGAGCGCGCCAAGCGCTTGGTGGAACACAAGAAGGACGTGGTGATCCTGCTTGACTCGATCACTCGCCTCGCCCGTGCGTACAACACCGTGGTGCCGAGCTCCGGCAAGGTGCTGACCGGCGGTGTGGACGCCAATGCATTGCACCGCCCGAAGCGTTTCTTCGGCGCGGCACGCAAAGTGGAAGAAGGCGGCTCGCTCACCATCATCGCCACCGCACTGGTCGAAACCGGCTCGAAGATGGACGAGGTGATCTACGAAGAGTTCAAGGGCACTGGCAATTCGGAAGTGCACCTGGACCGTCGTATTGCCGAGAAGCGCGTGTATCCGGCGATCAACATCAACCGCTCCGGCACACGTCGCGAAGAGTTGCTGATCGAGCCCGACATGCTGCAGAAGATCTGGATCTTGCGGAAACTGCTGCATCCGATGGACGAGCTTTCGGCCATGGAGTTCTTGCTCGACAAGATGAAGAACACCAAGTCGAACGACGAGTTCTTCAACTTCATGAAGCGCTGAGCATCGCGCTTTTTGTTTACAAAAAAGCCCCGCGAGAGCGGGGCTTTTTCGTTCAGTTCAACGTCTGGCCAGAAACTTTCGTCAGAAGCTTGAAGCGGCCAGCCATGTACTGACGTCCTTCGAAGTTCGGGACTTCAGCAACCTGCGCTGCAGCCAATGGGCCCGGCGCCACATCGAGCGGAATCACAGGAAGCCAACGCTCACCTCGCTCGCCCGGAGGCAAGAACACCACGGGCACACGCACACTTCCGAACTTCAATGCTTCTGCGTCGCGAATTCGCCAATCTTGCGCTCGCCGCAGTGCCGCTTCCGAAAACTCCGCCACATTGGCTCGCGCGGCACGGCGGCTGCCGGCGTGCAACTGCTCGAGAAACACACCCGCGGTCAACACTTCAGCGTCAGTGACTCGCCCCTCGGAATCCAGCTTGACCAGCAACTCAAGCTCTGCACCGACGCCCCTTTGCGCGGCGGTCATCGGATAGGTCGGAGCGGGCGTGTGAACCAATGGCATTTCAGAGCGGCCCGCCGCCTCGCGCTGGGCCACTGGATCATCCAGCCAAACGTGCTCAATGGTGAGCCGCAGCCCTTGCGTGCCGGGCACGCGCTGAGCTCGAAGAGCCATTCTGAAACTCACGATGGCGGACACAGGAATGCCGTCCTCCAGAATTGGCTCAAACTTCCACATTTCGATAGCGGTCCGGTAAGCCTCTGCAGGTGCTCCCGTCAGCTGAGCGAAAGTCACATCGCCTACGCTGCCATCCGGTCGAACAACCAAGTCACCTGCAGTTTCCGCTTGGTAATGCGTGGCACTCACGTTGCCACTCGGCCAACTGATCTCGAGCGCAGAGAGCGGTGCCGAGACGAGAACCAAAAACAGGGCTGCAATCAAGCGCACGATGCATCTCCTTTGCATGGGGGGGGGTGCTCCATCTTGCATCGGCTTTCCGGCACGCTGCAACGCGCGATACCCATCGCCTCAACCCTGTCGACCGGCTTTAGGAGTCTTTCGGCTTCAGCAAGCGCGCCAACGAGGGCAATACGCCTGTGGCTTGCTCTGGCTCTGGCGCACGCGGACTCGGCGCAGGCGACAGCTCTTTGGCGACAGCTTGCCGGCCCGGCGCAAACTCGGCGGCAATGTCCACGAAGCCGCGAATCAGCGCCAAGTCGGGCGGCGTGCGACCGAGACGATCGCGCAAGCTTGGATCAGCGCCTTCGCGCAGCAAGCGCTGCACCACGCGACCCATGCCATGCAGAGCCGCAAGATGAAGCGCGGAAAGACCGCGGTGTTCAACTTGCGCCAGCGACACGCCTTCACTGAGCAAGCGATCCAGTGCAGCCACCAACACTTCTTCGTCGTAACCCGCGCCGGCTTCGGCCCGCGCACCCAACAGCAAAAGCGCCGGCGTTTGATCGGAGGCACTTGCCGCATCCGGGTCGCCATCGGCCAGCAGCAAGGCATCGAACAAGGCCAAAACCCGCGCCCGTTCGCGCGAGCCAAACGCAAAAAGCGCCGCACAATGCAGCGGACTCAGCCCCTGCGCATCGCGTGCGTCAACTTGTGCGCCCGCACGCAACAAGCGCGAAATCAGCTCGGGAAGGCCCAAGGCTGAAGCCAACATCAGCGGCGTAACGCCCCCCGGCATGGCTTGCTCGGGATTCGCGCCCGAAGCGAGCAAACGATCCACAACAGCGGCGTGGCGCATGCTGATCGCGGCAGAGAGCGGCGTGGCACCGGTGCGCGCTGCAATGCTCGTATCAGCCTTCAAGCCCAAGAGATGGTCGACGAGTGCGAGATGTCCGCCCCCCGCAGCGCGCAGCAACGCCGTGCAGCCCTGCGCGTCCACCGAGTCGATCGGCAAGCCCAAGGCAATGAGTCGCACCACCGCACCCAGATCACCCGCCATGGCTGCGGCCGGCAAATCGAAGGGCTGCAAAGGCCGCGCCGGCAAACGCCAAGGTTGCCAATCCAGCCAATCGGCTAAATCGCGACGCCCACGTGCCAGTGCCGCGCCTTGCGGTGTTTGTCCATCTGCAGCGCGTGCATCGGCGGGAGCGCCGTAGCGAATGAGCAATCGAATCGCATTTTCGTGGCCGCGGGCAACCGCCAAATGCAGCGGCGTAGCGCCACGTGCATCGCGCTGCGCGGGATCAAGCCCGCGGGCCAACAGCGCAGCCAGCACCGACGGAAAGGGGCCTTGCGCGGCCAAACCAACCGCAGTGTCGCCATTCGGCGTGGACCCAAATGGATCAGCGCCCCGTTCAATCAGATGCAACGCGAATTCTGTTGCGCGGGATGGCTCGCGTTGCGTGGCCTGCAACCAACGCGACACGGCGCCTGCGCCCTGTGGCGTTTGCCCTGCGCCCAAAAGCGTACGCAAGCCAAGCTCGGCCTCGAGGCCGCGATCAAGCAAGAGCATGCCCACGCTGTCCATTCCCGACACGCGCGCGTCGGCATGCGCGCCGTGCGCCAGTAACCACTCGAACACATCGATGCCGGCTGGCTCTGCAAACTCCGTGAGCAACATCGAGCGCGCGGCAAGACTGGGCGCTGCGTCTTCTTCCAACACACGAGCGGCTGAAGCGAAATCACGATGGCGCAAGGCTTCGCGAAGGCGCTCATGCGCGGGGCGTTGTTCCGCAGCGAGATCACGCTCTTCGCTCACGCCTGCGGGCAAGGGGTACTCGGGATCAAGCACCGCCACCAAGGGCCAGCGCCCGCCGCCGACGGCGTGATCCACGGCGCGGCGGCCGGCCATGTCGCGTGTTTCGCGATCAACACCCATCGCCAGCAAGGCGCGCAGACGCTCGGGCTCAGCACCCGCATCGCAAGCAAGAGCGAGTGCGTTACGTCCCGCTACATCTACAGCGCCGGGATTCGGCGCTTTCGCGACCACCAAGGGCAAGACCGCTGGGTTGGGCGATGCTGCGGCTTCGAGCAGAGCATTGCGTCCATCGCTGTCAGCGGTTTCGATCGACGCACCGGCATCGAGCAATGTCGAAACGATCGACGGATGACCTGCAGCAATCGCTTCAAGTAAGGCCGTACGGCCGCGCGCGTCGCGCGCATCCACTTTCGCCTTGTGCTTCAGCAGAAGCTGTACGCCGGCCGGATCGTCGTCTTCGCCACCGGCGGCCGCCAGCAACGCGGGTTGTGCGCCCGGCAATTCCGGCTTGGCACCGCGTTCCAAAAGGAAGCGCGCAACGCGCCAATTGCCCGAGGCCAATGCCAAGGCCAGCGGTGGCTGGGCCTCGGCGTTAAGCGTGGCCATATCTGCGCCGGCATCAAGCAACTGCGCGGCAATCGCGGGATCGGTACTGCGCGCGGCGTGGTGCAAGGGCGTATTGCCATCGCGATCCGCGCGACGCGGATCGGCACCGTTGGCCAGCAGCATGGTCACGGCATCGATGCGCCCGTGCCAGGAATCGCGCGTCGCCACCAACAAGGGCGTCAAACCGGCGTGCTCTTGATTCAAGTCGCAGCCGCGAACAATGAGTTCGCGCAGCAAACGCAGATCCGGCAACAACGCCGCCCACATGGGCAAGCTGCGCTGATCGGGAGATCCCGGCTCAGGCAGGGCATCCGGGTCGGCACCGGCATCGAGCGCG
>JAIXVL010000070.1 GCA_027483045.1 Lysobacteraceae bacterium | reverse complement strand
GATACCGACCAGAACGCCCAACTCCGGCTTCAAGGAACGCGTTTCGTTCTTGGCGAAGGCCGGGGTCTGGTCGACGTTGTCGGACTTCGGGTCGGCCAAACGCACATCGAGTTCGGGCAAAGCACCCAGCTGCTCTTCAGTGCGCTTGAAGATCCAAACCGGCTTGCCGCGCCACTGGACGATCATGCGCGCGCCCTGCTCTTGATCGAGCTTGCTGATGTCGACCTCGACAGGCGCACCTGCACTTTGGGCTCGAGCGCTGGGCTTCCAGCTGCTCAAGAACACATAGCCACCCGCCGCGGCCCCCGCTGCACCGACGACTGCTGTCGTGGCCGTGAGGAACCTGCGACGCCCGTTGTTGACCCCTTCGTTGGCCATTCGGCTCTCCGAATCTCGCTGTACGTGAGAACGCGGGTCCCCAATCAAGGCCCCGCAACAAGGCAGAAGTGTAGCCGAACGGCTGTTTGCCGAACAACGCCAAACGCTCAAGGCGCGGCAGCCGCCCCTGTGGATGCCGTGATGGCCGGCGCGGCGGCACCCAAAGCCTCGCGATAGCGGACGTGAAGCGTGCTGACGCGCTCGACATAGCGCTGGGTTTCGTTGAAGGGCGGCACGCCGCCGTACTTGTCGACATTGCCCTCGCCTGCGTTGTAGCCGGCTGCGGCCAGGGTCGTGTTGTTGTCGAAACGATCGAGCAGCCAACGCAGGTACTCAACGCCTCCCCGGATGTTCTGTTCCGGGGCGAACGGGTCCGAAACGCCGAATCGGGCGGCTGTCGCCGGGATGAGCTGCATCAGACCCTGGGCGCCCTTGTGGGACAGGGCATTGGGGTTGAAGGCCGACTCGGCATGAACGATGGCCCGCACCAAGGCTTCATCGACTCCAAACTCCTGCGCGGCTGCGCGGATTTCGGCTGCATAGGCCGCCGTATTAAGGCGGACATTGCCGAAATTC
The DNA here is from genome assembly GCA_027483045.1 of Lysobacteraceae bacterium. Classification (GTDB taxonomy): domain Bacteria; phylum Pseudomonadota; class Gammaproteobacteria; order Xanthomonadales; family Xanthomonadaceae; genus Silanimonas. The sequence goes on along the minus strand of JAIXVL010000070.1, from coordinate 2,354 downwards.
ACCCCCGGCAAGACCGAGCATGCGTAGCAGGTCTCGACGTAGGTGAAGAGCGTCCGAACCGGCGCACCAGCATTCTGCGGGCGCACATTGGTGTAGTGGGTGACCCCGTCTTTCACGTAGGTGTAGACGGCACCGCGGGACACGCGGGCACCTGCCGTGGCGGTTGGCGTTGGTGCTGCCGCCGCTCCGGGACCGGTGAGGAACTCTACCCTCCGCCCAGCAGGCGCTGCGGCAGCCGCAGTGGTCGAGCCTTGGGGCATTGCGGCCTGAGAATTTGCCGGCGGCACTGCGGGCGCAGGCGCAATCGCACGGCGAGTGTCCGGCCTGAAATTGGCCGCCACGGTGCAGGTCTTGCCCGCTTGCCGCTGACTGCCGTAATGCGCAATGCCGTCACCGCCGACACACCGGTACAAGGTGCCCGCAGAAACGGGCATCGCTACCGAGGCAAGAACCAGCGAAAGAAGGGAGAAGGGCCGCATGGCGCGCAGTGTCCACCCAGCCCGCCCGCCTGCCAAGCCCCGGAGTTCAGCCTCGGGGCGTAGAATCACCGCCCCTTTCACCGGAACGGAGTACGAACCGTATGCCCGGCAAGTTGTTCATCAAAACCCACGGCTGCCAGATGAATGAGTACGACTCGACCAAAATGGCCGACGTGCTCGCCGCCCAACATGGCTTGGAGCTCACCGAAAACGAGGCCGAAGCCGACGTCATCCTGATCAACACCTGCTCGATCCGCGAGAAGGCTCAGGACAAGGTGTTCAGCCAACTGGGCCGCTGGAAAGAACTGAAGCAGGCCAACCCGCATCTCGTGATCGGCGTCGGTGGCTGCGTGGCGTCTCAGGAAGGCGAGGCCATCATCAAGCGCGCGCCTTATGTGGACGTGGTTTTTGGCCCGCAAACCCTGCACCGCCTGCCCGCGCTGATCGACGCCAAGCGCGACACCGGCAAGCCGCAGGTGGACATCTCGTTCCCGGAAATCGAGAAGTTCGACAAGCTGCCCGAGCCACGCGCCGAAGGCCCCACCGCCTTTGTCTCGATCATGGAAGGCTGCAGCAAGTACTGCGCCTTCTGCGTGGTGCCCTACACCCGTGGCGAGGAAGTGAGCCGCCCCTTCGAAGACGTGCTGGTGGAAGTGGCCCAGCTCGCCGACCAAGGCGTGCGTGAAGTCACCCTGCTCGGCCAGAACGTGAATGCCTACCGCGGCGCGACCGAAGACGGCGGCACGGCGGATTTGGCTGATCTCATTCGCGCCATCGCGGAATTCGAGGGCATTGGCCGCATCCGCTTCACCACCTCGCATCCGATGGAGTTCACCGACTCGCTGGTCGAGGCCTATCGCGATGTGCCGAAGCTCGCGAACTTTCTGCATTTGCCGGTGCAATCGGGTTCGGATCGCGTGCTTACGGCCATGAAGCGCAATCACACCGTGCTGGAGTTCAAAGCGAAGATTCGCAAGCTGCGCGAAGTGCGGCCCGATATCTGCATCAGTTCGGACTTCATCGTGGGCTTCCCCGGCGAGACCGAGCGCGAATTCGAGCAAACCATGAAACTCATCGAAGAGATTGGCTTCGACCAGAGCTTCAGCTTCATCTACTCGAAGCGCCCCGGAACACCGGCAGCCAACCTCCCCGACGACACGCCGGCTGAGGTAAAGAGTGCACGGTTGGCGCGCCTGCAAGACACCATCACCGCGCACTCCAAAACGATCTCGCAGGCAATGATCGGCAGCATGCAACGCGTTCTGGTTGAAGGCGTCTCGAAGCGCAGTGCCGACGAATTGACCGGCCGCACCGAGAACATGCGCTTCGTGAACTTCGCAGGAAATGCACGATTGATCGGCCAGTTCATTGACGTGGAAGTGACTCACGCCATGAGCAACTCGCTTCGTGGGCGTATTGCGATTCGCGACGAGGTTTCGGCTTGAGCACGAACCAGCGCGACTTCGTGTTGTCGCCGGTTGACGCGGAGTGGCTTGCCAATCTGGCAGGCCCACTCGATACGCATCTGCGCCAGATTGAACTGCGCCTGGGTGTCGAGATTGCAAACCGGGGCGAGATGTTTCGCGTCACCGGCCCAGAGAAAGCCACCTTGGTCGCTGAGCGCTTCTTGAAGCAGCTCTACGCCGATGCAGCCGATGAAGTATTGACCCCGGAAGCCATCCACCTGCGCTTGGGCGCGGATGATCTGGCCTTGGACGAACGCGACTTGGGCCATGCGCCGCAGGATGTGGCGATCAAGGTGAAGCGCGGCACCATTCGTGGGCGCGGCGCCAATCAGTCTTTGTATCTGCACGCGATTGCCACGCACGACATTAGTTTCGGCGTGGGGCCTGCGGGCACGGGCAAAACCTATCT
>JAIXVL010000159.1 GCA_027483045.1 Lysobacteraceae bacterium | reverse complement strand
GTCTGTTCTTGATCAGCCAATTGCGCGAAGCCTTGGAGCGCGAAGAATTCGAGCTGCATTACCAGCCCCAGTTCCGTTGGGACGGCCGTGCGCAAGGCATGGAAGCATTGTTGCGTTGGCGCCATCCGGAGCGCGGCCTGCTGGCGCCCGGCCATTTCCTTGACGCTCTGGAAGAAAGTGGCCTGATGGTGGAAGTAGGGCGTTGGGTGTTGCGCGATGCGGCGCGTCGTCACGCCGATCTGGTCGCAGCCGGACTTTCCGATATTCGCCTTGCGGTCAATGTCTCCGCGACGCAACTCCATCACAACCTGTTGGAAGACGTGGAAGCGGTGGTGCGTGATTTTGGCTTGCCACACGGTGCCTTCGAGCTGGAGCTGACCGAAAGCGTGCTGATGGTGAATGCCGAGTCCACCATCGAGCAAATGAAGCGCGTCGCGCAGCTGGGTGTGGGCATTGCCGTGGACGATTTCGGAACCGGCTATTCATCGCTTTCGTACTTGAAGCGCTTGCCCATTCAGCGCTTGAAGATCGATCGCAGTTTTGTGCGTGGCTTGGGCGGCGACCCTGACGACGAGGCGATCTGTGCCTCGGTGATTCTGCTGGCCTCAAGCTTGGGTTTGGACACCGTGGCCGAAGGTGTAGAAACCGAGCCGCAGCGCGATTGGCTGGCCGAACACGGTTGCGGCGAGTTGCAGGGCTATCTGTTGGGCCGCCCCGCGCCCTTCGAAGAGGTGCTGGCGATGATCAAGGCGCAGCGTGCTTGATCAGCGCCGTCAGGAGTCAGGCCCTTACTTGCCGTAGAGCACTTCGGGTAGCCACGTGGCGAGCTGCGGAAACATGGCCAGCAGCACCAGCATCAGCAACTGCAGCCCGATGAAGGGCACCACGCCGCGGTAGATGGCTGTAGTGGGAATCGCGGGCGGCGCCACGCCACGCAGATAGAACAGCGCGAACCCAAACGGCGGTGTGAGGAAACTCGTTTGCAGATTCACCGCCATCATCACGCCGAGCCAGATGGGGTCCACGCCCAGAAGGAACAGCACAGGCGCGACGATGGGCACGACGATAAAGATGATCTCGATAAAGTCGATGACGAAGCCCAGAAGGAACATCACGGCCATGACCGCAATGATCGCGCCTGTCGTGCCGCCGGGAAGGTTGGTCAGCACCTCATGCACCAGGTCGTCGCCACCGTAGCCACGAAACACCAGTGAGAACAGCGCTGCGCCGAATAGGATTGCAAACACCATGGCGCTGACTTTCACGGTCTCCTGTGCGACCTCATGCAGGCGACTCAATGAGAGTTGTCCGCGCAATGCAGCGAACACGCACGCGCTCACAGCGCCTACGGCGGCGGCCTCTGTGGGTGTGGCAAAGCCGCCGAGAATCGAACCCAGCACCAGCACAATCAGACCTAGGGCCGGAACGATGTCGACCAGCACTTCGAAGAGTCGCGGCTTTTCCACTTCAGGCAAGGCCGGTGCGCGTTCGGGATGCCGCCATGCAATCCACAACACATAGGCCAGATACAGCGCCACCAGCCCCAGCCCCGGCAGCAGGGCGCCAGCAAACAAATCACCGACTGAAACGGTGTCTGGCGCGTAGTTGCCTTGTGCCAACTGGGCGCGCTGGTAGGCGTTGCTCAATTGATCGCCCAGCAGCACCAACACAATGGACGGCGGAATGATTTGCCCCAAGGTGCCTGATGCGGCGATCGCGCCCGTCGCAAGCTTGGGGTCGTAGCCTGCACGCAACATCACCGGCAGCGAAATGAGGCCCATCGTGACCACCGTGGCGCCCACGATGCCGGTGCTGGCGGCCAAAATGCCGCCCACCAGAATCACCGCCACCACCAAGCCGCCGCGACGCTGACCAAACAGCGCCGCTACTCGAGTGAGCAAGGCCTCGGCCAGCTTGCTGCGTTCCAGCATCACGCCCATGAACACGAAGAGCGGAACGGCGAGAAGTGTTTGGCTGGTTAGCGTGTCGAACAAACGATTCGGCAGCGCCATCAGAAAGCTGGCGTCGAAATTGCCGAGAAGCACGCCTAGACCCGCAAAAAGAAGGGCCACGCCACCCAAGACGAACGCCACGGGAAAGCCGCTGGCCAGGCCCGCACACAGCCCGAGCAACAGCAGTGCAAGCATCAGAATGTGTTGATCGTGCAGGCTCATGCGCGCTGCTCCGTGTCCAAGCGTTCACTACCGAAGGCTGTGGGCCAAGCACGCAGCAATTCGGCAAGGCCTTGCAGCGCCAGCAGTCCCGCGCCGAGCGGAAGCAGGCTCTTGGCCAAGAACAAACCTTGCAAGCCGCCGGTGCTGCCGGAGCGCTCGCTCATGCGCCAACTCATCGCTACGTAGTCGGCGCTCAGGCCGATGATGGCGCCCGCGAACGGCAGCAGGAGGATCAGAATGCCGGCCACCTCGACGCGAGCCACGGTGCGTGCAGTCCAGCGCGAGGACAGCACATCGATGCGCACGTGCGTGCGGTGCTTCAGCGCGTAGCTCAAGCCCAGCATCACCATGGCGGCATTGATCCAAAGAATGGCGTCCTGCAGCTTCACCGAGCCTTCGCCCACGCTGAAGGCCACTACCAGGCCGGCGGTCAGCAGCACGATGGCGGTAGCGCCCAAGGCGGCGATGTGGCCCAGGGATTCGCTCAGTGAGTCGATGCGTTGAAGCGTGGCGAGTCGCATGCGGTGTTCCATTGCTGGTCAGTCGCGGGAGCATGGCACTGCTTGCCGAGCGGGCTCAAGCCGCGCCAGCAGGCGGAGGCTACACTCTGCGCCTTCATTCCCGCGATGCCTGCCATGCCGCGTTTAGTGCTGATTGACGGCTCTTCCTACCTGTACCGCGCTTTCCACGCGCTTCCACCGCTCACGGCGCCCGATGGCACGCCCAGCGGCGCGCTCTTCGGCGTGGTCAACATGTTGCGCGCCACCTTGAAGGAAGCGCCGGAATTTGCGGCCTTCGTCATGGATGCGTCGGGCCCCACTTTCCGTGATGCGCTGGACCCCAACTACAAGGCGAATCGGCCGCCAATGCCCGATGACCTGCGCGCGCAGGTCGAGCCGATGATGGCCATTGTCGAAGCCTTGGGTTTTCCCATTCTCCGCGTGCCCGGCGTGGAAGCCGACGACGTCATCGGCACGTTGGCGGTGCAAGGTGCGGCGGAAGGCATCGACGTCACCATTTCAACGTCAGACAAAGATTTCGCCCAATTGGTTCGCCCGGGTATTGTGTTGACCAACACGATGAGCGGCTCGCGCTTGGCCACGACGGAAGACGTGGTCGAGAAATTCGGCGTGCGCCCCGAGCAGATCATCGACTACCTGTCCTTGATGGGAGACAGCGTCGACAACGTGCCTGGTGTCGAGAAATGCGGCCCCAAGACCGCCGCGAAGTGGTTAGCCGAGTACCCCACGCTCGACGCCGTCATGGCCAATGCCGAGCGCATCAGCGGAAAGATCGGCGAGAACTTGCGCGCTGCCTTGCATCGCCTGCCGCTCAATCGCCAGTTGGTCACGATCAAGACCGATGTGGCGCTGGAGCAGGGCGCATCGGCTTTGGTCTTGCGCCCGCGACACCTTGAAGACCTGCGGGCGCTGTATCACCGCTTTGGCTTTCATCAAGCTGTGCGCGAATTGGATGGTGGTGCGTCGAGCTCGGCGAGTGCTTCGCGGCCTGCGTCCGGCAGATTCGGTGCTGGAGCGCCTGCAGCCCCCGCGCCGATTGACCCGGCCTTGTCGGCCAAAGGCGAAACGGAAACCGTGCTCACGGCCGAGAAGCTGGCGGAGTGGGTGCAGGCACTGAAGGCCGCGCCACTGATCGCCTTCGACACCGAAACCGACAGCCTTGATCCGCAGCGCGCGAATCTCGTCGGCATCAGCCTGTGTGTTGATGTGGGCAAGGCCTGCTACATCCCTCTCGGTCACGCCTATGCCGGTGCGCCCGCGCAATTGCCGTGGCTTCTGGTGCGCGATGCATTGGCGCCGCTGCTTGAGGATGTGGCCAAGCCGAAGCTCGGTCAAAACGGGAAGTACGACATTGAAGTGTTGGCGCGTCACGGCATTGCGGTGCAGGGCTATGCCGAAGACACCCTGTTGGCCAGCTTCGTGCTCGATGCCGGACTGAACCGCCACGACATGGATGCATTGGCTGAACGCCATCTGGGCTACAGCACCATCAAGTACGAAGAGGTCTGCGGCAAGGGTGCCAAGCAAATCACCTTCGACCAAGTGGATATCGAGCGTGCGACCGCGTATGCCGCTGAAGATGCCGATGTGACGCTGCGTTTGCACCGTGTACTGAAGCCGCGTCTTGAAGCAGAGCCCGGATTGCTTTCGGTGTACCGCGAGATTGAGATGCCGCTCGTGCCCGTGCTCGCGCGGATGGAACGTACCGGCGTGCGTATCGATGTGGCCGAGCTTAAGCGCCAAAGCGCAGATCACGCAAAGCGGCTGCATGCGATTGAGCAAGAGGCGTTCGCCATTGCCGGGCGATCGTTCAATCTGGATTCGCCTAAGCAGCTACAGGCGTTGCTGTTCGATGAGCTGAAGCTGCCTGCGCTGGTCAAAACACCGACCGGCCAACCTTCGACGAACGAAGAGGCGCTTGATGCGATTGCTGATCAGCACGAGTTGCCGCGCCTGATTCTAGAGCATCGCTCTTTGGCGAAGCTGAAGAGCACGTACACCGACAAGTTGCCCGAGTCGGTCAACCCCGAAACAGGGCGCGTGCACACTCGCTACAACCAGAGTGGCGCCGCAACGGGGCGATTGTCATCAACCGACCCCAACTTGCAGAACATCCCGATTCGCACCACGGAAGGGCGTCGCATTCGTGCGGCCTTTGTTGCGCCCGAAGGCCGCCGCATTCTGGCCTGCGACTACTCGCAGATCGAGTTGCGCATCATGGCCCACCTGTCGGAAGACCCCGGCCTGCTGCGCGCATTCGCTGAAGGGCTCGATGTGCACAAAGCTACCGCGGCTGAAGTGTTTGGCGTGGCATTGAGCGACGTGAGTGGGGATCAGCGTCGCGCCGCTAAGGCCATCAACTTTGGCCTGATTTACGGTATGAGTGCCTTCGGGCTCGCGCGTCAGCTCGGCATTGATCGCGGCCAAGCGCAGGACTACATCGCGCTTTACTTCGCTCGCTATCCCGGCGTTCGCGCGTACATGGACCGAACACGCGAGCAGGCGAAGGACAAGGGTTACGTCGAAACGGTGTTCGGGCGTCGCCTGCATCTGGCTGAGATTCGTTCGCGCAACCAAGCACAACGTGCTGGCGCCGAACGCGCCGCCATCAATGCACCGATGCAAGGCACAGCCGCAGACATCATCAAGCGCGCCATGGTGCAGGTCGATGCATGGACGCAAGCGCATGCCTCACGCGTGCTCATGCTCATGCAGGTGCACGACGAATTGGTGTTCGAAGTGGATGCCGATTTTGTCGATGAAGCGAAGACCGAGGTGATTCGCCGCATGTCGGCCGCAGCGGAACTGCGTGTGCCACTTCTGGTCGAAGCTGGCGTGGGCGCCACCTGGGACGAAGCGCATTGAGGTCCGGTGGGCGGGCGGCGCTTTATGTGCCAAAGGTCACGCCAATGTCCTCAGAATCACCCGGCAGGCACGGCGGCGTAACGTTTCGACAACATTGCGGTGAATTTTGGCTGAACTCCTGCCGAAAATCGCCGAAGGGTTCACGAACTTCTCAGTCCGCGAGTGGTCAGATGTCACGCAACGGATGCAATGTCCGTTGCTGTGGACCCGATCACTCCCCTGGTCGACCCACACCGAAGCGGCCGGACCTCCCCTTTCGGCCGTTTCACCAGCCCCGCGAGTCTCCCCTGGCTCGCGGGGTTTTTATTGGGCGACG
>JAIXVL010000122.1 GCA_027483045.1 Lysobacteraceae bacterium | reverse complement strand
GCGATGAATACGCTGTTGATAGCGAACAAGTAGAACGCCCCGGCGAAGTACTCCAGTTTCAGATTGGCTAAGCCATAACCCGCAGTGCACAACGGCGGCATCAACGCTGTTGCGATGGCTACTCCCGGCACCGCGTTTGAGATTTCCTTTCTCGTCAGGGCCACGATGCCAGCGGCTCCGCCGAAGAAGGCAATCAATACGTCCCAGAGGGTGGGTGTCGTGCGTGCCAGAAGTTCGGAGTGGGCTTCACCCAGTGGGGTCAAGGAAAAGTAGATCGTCGCTGTAGTCAGGCTGATGGCGGCCATGACTCCCAGATTCTTTGCGGCCTGCCGGATCAGCGCAAAGTCACTGACTCCGGCGCCATAGCCGATGCCCACGATTGGGCCCATCAGTGGCGAAATCAGCATTGCGCCGATGATGACTGCAGTGGAGTTCACGTTGAGCCCGATCGACGCAATCATGATGGCGAAGATGAGCACCCAAAGATTGGTGCCTGCCGCCCCCACACCTTGCAAGACGGATGCTTCGATCGAAGCCGGCTCCGCCTGATCCTTGCGAAGATCCAAGTACTTCAGCCACGGGGTTCTCATGCGCCTCGTCACTCTTCGGTCGACCGAGGCACCATGCTAAATCAATCGCGTTCGCCCGAGATGCAACCCACCACATGCATTGCCACCGCAGGGTCGCTGATCAACGACAGGTGCCCGACGCCGTGAAAAACCTTGCGGCTATGGATGGGCAGGAGGGCGTGTGGCACATCGTGCGCCAGTGCACTGCTGACCTGCACTAGCCCGTCGCCAAGGCTCTCGGAAGCGAGATCCCCGCGATCACCGAACAGAGTGCCAGCAACCGCATGAAAACGTGCGACATGGGTGTCTTGAGCGCTATTGCTGGCCAGTTTCCCGGTGCGCAAGTCGGTAATGCCCTTGCTGCGCAACTTGCCAAGGGCGCTCCAAGGCGCTGAGAAACGCTGCCACTCAAGAACTTGATCGACCACTGCGCCTAATCGCTCAAGAGGGGCACCCGAGTGCGGCGTGCCAAGAAAAACTACGTGGCCCAGTTGCGCAGGCCAGCGCATACCGCTTGCCCTGCCTTGCGCCAATGCGCTGCGAAGCACCAAACCACCCATGCTGTGGGCCACGACATGAAACTCGCCACGCCATCGCGCACGCCCGGAGTGTTGTGCTTCCAGAAGCTGCGCCAAGCGGTCTCCGTTTTCTTCAATGGCCAAGCCGGAGTTGTAACGGAGGTAATGCGGTCGTAACCCGCCATGGCCATGCAATAGCTGCGCGAAATCAACACCAGCATCGCTGCTCTGCCAATGGCCGTCGTGCATGCACAACCCGTGTACAAACAGCACACGAGCAGCGGGGACCTTTCGGCGTTTTGCCGCGGGCATCTCCCGTTCATGCAGGGTCATGGGCAGCGCCCAGGGGCTGCCCAGGCTGTGCAAGGTGTCGCCAAACACGCCATTTACGATCGCCTGAAGGTTATCTGCGCCTTGGTCGGAGTGCGGCGCATCAACAAGCGGTTCGTCCAAGCGCTTGGCCAGCGCATCGAGCGCCGTTTCGCCACCCTTCCCAATTCGTTTGGCCACACCGCGCACGCTGGCATAGATGGCGCCTGTCAGCCCCGCGGTTTTTGGCGGCGGTGCTTTGGGCGAAAGTGCCACTGTCGAAAGCACCGCGGAATGAACCGCTTCTGCCAATGTGCTGACACCCAAGGTGCCTGCAACCGCTAACTGAAGGGCACCACGCACGTGCTTTAGGTGGCGAGCAACAAGTCTTTTTGCGGGAGGCGAAGGCTTCATACCCTTAGTAGGACACGAAAGTTTAGGTGGCGAGTCAAAAACACCCCCTACGACCGCACGCGTAGAAGGTCGTCGGAATGCTCGGTGTGAAAGTGCCGTTTGAATGGCACTTCGCCCGAAGATGCAGCGCCTAGCTCTTGCGCATAACGGTGACCGGCATACACCGCATGCGCGATCAAACCCGGGGCAAGGGCATCGCCCAGGCAATCCACGCTCAGAATGCCCGCGTCGCGCCATTCCGCTTCTCTCTGCTGCAACTGGCGATAGAGCACGTCATTCGGCAAGCGCGCGGTAGCGAGCAGCAACGCATCGCAAGGCAAGGTCTCTTCGTGCTCAGTCCAAACATTCACTACGCGCAGCATCTCGTTCTCAAACGCTGCGATGTTGTTCGACACGCGTGCTTCAATGCCCATGCTCGCCATGCGCTTGCGGACGTGGCGGTACTCGAGTGTGTAGGCGCCCCACGAAGCCACCGTATCGTCCGGCGTGATGTAGCTCACCTCGCAGCCACGATGGCGCAAAGCTTCCGCCGCCACGCTGGCGTAGTAGCCATAGTCATCATCGAACACGGCCACCCTGCCCTGTGGCCGCCGCCCGTCCATCAGATCATCCAGCGTGAACACGCGTGGATTGCAGATGAGGCTTGGAATGCCCAGCCCATTGCTGCGCCCATAACCATCGCGACGCCAGTGGCATCCGGTCGCAATCACCACATGCTCGGCGCCGAAATCGAGCACGTCTTGCGCGCTCATCGGCGAGTCGAGATACATCGCCACATTCGGCATTTTGCGCAGTTGCCCTAGGCGCCAATCGCGCACGCGCGCCCACTCGGCCAAGCCCGGGAGGCGCGCTTCGCGCGAGACACGCCCGCCCCACTCTCGCGCGGCGTCTGCGATGCTCACTTCATAACCGCGCTGTCCCAAGGCGCGGGCGGCTTCGAGCCCTGCAGGGCCACCGCCCACCACCAACACTCTCGCCTCGCTATGTTTTGGCGCGATGCTTTCTGGGTGCCAGCCTTTGCGCCACTCCTCGCCCATGCTGGGGTTCTGCGTGCAGCGAATTGGCGAAATGGTGTTATCGCCCGAGACGCACACATTGCAGCCGATGCATTCGCGAATGTCGTCGATTCGGCCTTCTTCAATCTTCTTCGGCAGGTACGGGTCTGCAATCGAGGGCCGAGCCGCTCCAATGAAATCGATCACGCCTCGCCGGATCTGCGACACCATCGTGTCGGGCGAGGTAAAGCGCCCAACGCCAACGACAGGCTTGCTGGTCGTTCGCTTCACGAAGTCGATGAAGGGCTCCTGCGCTCCTTCACCACCGAAGCGCGAGGGCACCGAATCGTTGTACCAAGCGGCAACATTCACATCCCACAGATCGGGCAACTCGGCGAGCATCCCAACGATCTCGCGCGCCTCCGAGAGCTCGACACCCTCGGGCCCCAGCATTTCTTCCGTCGCGAAACGAAGCGCGATGCCGCAACGATGTCCGACCGCATCGCGCGTGTCCTCGAGCAGTTCGCGGAGCAGGCGGACCCGGTTCTCGAGCGAGCCGCCGTACTCATCGGTGCGTTGGTTTCGCCGGCGCTGCAAAAAGTGCATGGCCAGTGAGAGATCGTGCGCGGCATACACATACACGATGTCCATGCCCGCCTTCATGCCGCGAATCGCTGCTTCGCGATGCCAGCGCCGGTACTCGCGGATATCGCGCTTGTCCATCGCGCGGGCTTGCGCTGGATAGCCGTACTTCGATGGTTGATGCGACGGTGCCAGAAGCACTTCGCGCGAAAACAGATTCGATGCGGTCGGCCCGTTGTGGGTCAATTCGACCGCGGCCAAAGCGCCGTGCGCGTGCACCTTCTCGCACATGAAGGCCAGTGCTGGTATGTCGCGATCATCCCAAAGGCGCGCTTCCACGAAGGGCGTCAAGTCACCGCTGGGATGGATCTCGCATTCCTCAGTGCTGATCACCGCCCAGCCGCCCTCCGCCTTCACTTCGCGCATAGCGGCATGCGCCAAGGGCATCGCATGGCCCATGCCGTTGCAATGCGGCACTTGGAAGAAGCGGTTCTTCGCTACCACCGGGCCGATGGCCAAGGGCGTAAACAGAATGTCGTAGCGCGGATCACGCATGGCGTGGCTCAAACCGTATCCGGAAGATGGCGTGCAGCGTCGTCGGCATAAGCCGCGCGCAGTTGATTATGAAAATGCCACAGCCCGCTTTCGCGTTTCGGGCACAAGCGACCCGCCTCGTAGGTTCCAGACATCAGGCCTTTCTGGACCGCTTCGCAAATGTCGACATCCTCCTGCTGCACCTCATCGCTGAAGCTTTGGTCCGCCGCAATGCGTTGCGGTGCGCTCTGGTCCTGAAGGTAGAAATAGTCGAACTCGACACGGCAACGGTCGGGGCCATTCGGCAGCACGCGATTGGTTTGAAGTCGGCCAGGCAGAATGTTCAGCATCACGTTCGGATAGACGAAGTAATAGAACGCGTCGCCTTCGCCGTACAGGTCTCCCGCGTTGCGCAAGGGTGAGTGCTGCAGCGACTTCCAAGGCAGCAACGTCGTGTCGTATGCGCGGTAATCCAAGACTCTCGACAAGCCCGGATGCACATGCGGTAGGTGGTAACCCTCCAGGAAGTTGTCGATGTAGACCTTCCAGTTACAGGCGATGTCGTAACTGTCCCGCCTGAAGAACTGCATGGCAGAAAGATCAATCGGGCTGATGCGCTCGGCGATGCCGCCGTAGACCTCATCGAACGGTGCAACGTCGGGGCTCAGAGCAACGAAGACCAAACCCTGCCATTGCTTCACCTGAAGCGGTGGTAGACGAATGCTCGACATGTCGAAGTCTTTGGCGTCCTGCATTTCGGGGGCAGATCGCAACTGCCCCTCCAGCGAGTAACTCCAACCGTGATACTTGCAGTGCAATGCACGCGCGCCCTTGCCATTGCAGTAGGCCAGCGGCCCAGCACGGTGCCGACACACGTTAGGAAAGGCGCGCAGCACGCCATCTGCCCCGCGCACGATGAGAACGGGCACGTCGCCCACCTGCTCTACGACGTGATCGCCGGGCTCGACCAACAGCCCTTGATGGGCCACCAATTGCCAACTGCGTGAAAACACAGCGCGCTTTTCCATCGTCAGCACGGTGTCGCCTCGGTAGAAGCGCGAATGCAGTGCTTCAGACAGCTCCAGAGGCAAGACGGCATCGGCAGCGCGTGAGGACATAGGCGAGCTCTTGGCGTGACTTCACAAGATGGATTCGCCCGAAGTATCCGCCGAACGGAGCACCAAGCCCCAGCTTTTTCGCGCCGGAAAAGAACAAGGCCCGCTTTCGCGGGCCTTGTGGTGCAACAGTTGGCGTCCCCACGGGGATTCGAACCCCGGTCGCCTCCGTGAAAGGGAGGTGTCCTAGGCCTCTAGACGATGGGGACGCAAGAGGACCGTGAAATAGTGGTGGAGCTAATCGGGATCGAACCGATGACCTCTACAATGCCATTGTAGCGCTCTCCCAGCTGAGCTATAGCCCCACATCAACAACGCTGGCGTTATCCGCTTTGCGTTACAGAACGAGGCGCATTCTATGGGCCTGCCCCAGGAGTGTCAACAATTTTTTCGGTG
>JAIXVL010000097.1 GCA_027483045.1 Lysobacteraceae bacterium | reverse complement strand
AGAAGGCCGGCATCGGCATGCCGGAAGTCGGCATCTACGACGCGCCCGAGATCAACGCCTTCGCCACCGGTGCAAGCCGTAACAACTCGCTGGTCGCCGTGTCGACGGGCTTGCTGCGCGCCATGACGCGTGACGAGGCCGAAGCGGTGCTCGCCCACGAAGTCAGCCACGTGGCCAACGGCGACATGGTCACGCTCACGCTGATCCAAGGTGTGGTGAACACCTTCGTGATGTTCATTGCGCGCATCGTCGGCAACATCATCGACCGCGTGGTGTTCAAGAACGAAGACGGCCCGGGCATCGGCTACTTCGTCACTGTGATGGTGTTGGAAGTCATCTTCGGCATTCTGGCGTCGACCATCGTGATGGCCTTCTCGCGCTGGCGCGAGTTCCGCGCCGATGCGGGCGGCGCCGAGTTGGCGGGTCGCGAAAAGATGATCGCTGCGCTCGAAAAGCTGGCGGTGAGCTACGGCCAGAACACTTTGCCTTCGGAAGTCCGCGCCTTCGGTATTTCCGGTGGTGTTTCCACCGGCCTGAAGCGTCTGTTCATGAGCCATCCGCCGCTGGCCGAGCGCATTCAGGCTCTGCGTGAGCTTCAGGGTCGCCGTGTGCCGACCATCAGCTAAGACCTTGATGTGAGTTTGGAACAAAGAAGGCCGCGTAAAAGCGGCCTTTTTTGCGCAGCATTGATGGATGAGCCCGTGCCCCTACGCTTCGATAATCGATTCTCCACGGAACTGCCCGGCGAGGATCCCGCCGTGAATCGCCCGCGACAGGTCGAGGGCGTGCTGTGGTCTGCAGTCAGCCCAACGCCGGTGGCGGAGCCAACCGTGCTTGCCACCAGTTCCGCGTTGGCGAGCCAGTTGGGCTTGGAGGATGCAGATCTGGAGTCCACGTGGTTCGCGCAAGTCTTTTCGGGCAACTCGGTATTGCCCGGCATGCGCCCCATCGCCACCAACTATGGCGGGCATCAGTTCGGGCACTGGGCAGGCCAATTGGGCGACGGGCGCGCAATCTCGCTGGGTGAATGCGTGAACAACGCAGGCGAGCGCTGGGAGCTCCAGTTGAAAGGTGCAGGGCCCACGCCTTACTCGCGCAGTGCGGATGGACGCGCGGTGCTGCGATCGAGCTTGCGGGAATTTGTTTGTTCCGAAGCCATGCACGCACTAGGAGTGCCCACCACGCGCGCACTGTCGCTGGTTGCAACAGGCGAGCCTGTGGTGCGTGACATGTTTTACGACGGCAATGCGCAAGCCGAGCCCGGCGCAGTGGTCTGCCGAGTGGCTCCGTCATTTACCCGATTCGGGCATTTCGAATTGCCCGCGGCGCGCGGTGACCGTGCCTTGCTGGAGAAGTTGGTGGATTTCACCATCCGGCGCGATTTCCCGGAGATTTCTGGTACCCACGCGCGGGCTGATTTTTTCGCCGAAGTGGCGCGCCGCACTGGCGTGATGGTGGCGCACTGGATGCGTGTGGGCTTTGTTCACGGCGTCATGAACACCGACAACATGTCGATTCTTGGCTTGACCATCGACTACGGTCCGTATGGTTGGGTCGAGGATTTCGACCCGAATTGGACGCCCAACACAACGGATGCACAGGGTCGTCGCTATCGCTTTGGTACGCAGCCTCAGATCGCGCATTGGAACCTTTCGGCTTTGGCCTCTGCTCTGGCGCCTCTTTTCGAGGATCAGACGCCACTTCATTCTGGAATGAATGCTTACGTCGAGGCGTTTCAGACGGCACAAGCGCGCATGAGCGCCGACAAGCTGGGCTTGGCCGAATGGCGCGAAAGCGATCATGCACTTCTTCAAGACTTGTATCGCTGGATGCAGGCGGCACAGGTCGATATGACTTTGTTCTTCCGGCGCTTGGCAGAACTGGACGTGGCGAGCGCAACGCTCAGTGACGTGTCTGCGGCGCTGTACGACCAGGTGCGTGCCGATCGTGAGGCACAAGCCTTTGCCGATTGGATGGCGCGCTATGCGGGGCGTGTGGCAAACGATTCGCAGACACCTGCCGAACGGCAACGGCGCATGCATGCGGCCAATCCCGTCTATGTGCCGCGCAACTGGCTTTGCCAACAAGCGATCGATGCTGCTGCACAGGGTGACTTGGGCGAACTGAATGCCTTGCTCGCTGTTCTCGCCAATCCCTACGCCGAGCAGGCCAATGCAGAGCGCTTCGCGCAGCGTCGTCCGGAATGGGCCAGAAATCGACCCGGCTGCAGCGCACTCAGCTGCAGCTCCTAGAGCTCATCACCCCGATTGATGAAGGCAAAGATAAACTTGATGCAGTTTCTGGCCAGTACATGCCCATGTCGCTGAATCCCATCTTTTGGTTGCGCGCGTCCTTTGCT
Organism: Lysobacteraceae bacterium; assembly: GCA_027483045.1. Lineage (GTDB taxonomy): Bacteria > Pseudomonadota > Gammaproteobacteria > Xanthomonadales > Xanthomonadaceae > Silanimonas. The sequence continues at coordinate 1,371 of JAIXVL010000097.1, read as the reverse complement.
GGCTTGCTCGTGGCCGCCAATACGCTGCTGCATGCCACGCCCATCCTGACGATGTCGTTGGCCAAGGCGATGTTGCCGTTTCACCAGGTACGCCTTGCGTTGTCGCGATGGATGCCGGTCTTTGGCGAAAGTTGGATCGCGGTGAACGGCTGGATCATCGCGCTTTTCACGCCCACGCGTTGGGTGGTGAGCGGTGACGCTGTGTTGAGCCATGCGCGCCGTTACTTGGTGCTCAGCAATCATCAAAGCTGGGTCGATATTCCCGTGCTGCAAAAGGTGCTGAATCGGAGAATTCCGTTTCAGCGCTTTTTCCTGAAGGACTCGCTGTTTTGGGTGCCGGTCTTGGGGCTTGTTTGGTGGGCGATGGATTTCCCATTCATGACGCGTGCCAGTAAGTCGCAGATTGCCAAGAACCCTGAGCTCGCGCGCCGCGATCTAGAAACGGCGCGCAAGGCCTGCGCAAAGTTTCGCGAAGTCTCGGTGTCGGTCATGAACTTCGTGGAAGGCACTCGCGCGAATGCCAAGAAGCTCGCTGCGTCGCCCTATCGGCACTTGCTCAAGCCGAAGTCAGGCGGTGTGGCGCAAGTGTTGAACTCGATGGGCGAAATGCTGGATGGCATCGTCGATGTGACCATCGTTTACCCCAAAGGGCGGCCGTCCATGTTCGACCTGTTCGGAGGCAGGGTGCAGGAAGTGCGCGTCGACCTGCGTTTGCGCGCAGTTCCCGCCGATTTGGTCGGCGGCGACTACGAGAACGATCGCGACTATCGCGTGCGCTTTCAGCAATGGCTCAACGGCGTTTGGCTTGAGAAGGATGTCCGTATCGATCAGCTGTTGGCGCAGCCTTCCTGATCCAGGATTGCGCGTGGGCTTAGGACGGCTCTTCCGTTAGTCTCCTCCATCGTCCCCAATCAATTGGATTGCCGATGGCACGTTCCCGCCCCTCGATGGTGTTTGCTCTCTCGCTTTCGGCCACTTTGTCAGTGGCCACCGGTTGTTCTGGTTCGGAAGCTAACCCGTCGGCCAATGCCGAAGCGGCACTGCCCGCGGCCTCCTCTGAAGCTATCCGTGCTCACATCGCTTTTCTCGCGGACGACCTTCTTGAAGGGCGCCTGGCTGGCACCCGCGGCTACGACATCGCGGCACGCTACGTCGCAAGCGAATTCGCACAGTTGGGTCTGCGCCCCGGTGGTGCGGACGGCTCGTGGTTGCAGCCGGTTCCCCTTGTCGAATCTCTCGCTTTGCTGCCACCGGCGACTTTGGTTGTGCGTCCAAACTCAGGCGCACCGATCACTTTGGCACCCGGCAAGGAATTCTTGCCGGTGGCTAGCCTGCAAGCCGCGCAAGTCTCGGCGAGTGCCCCAGTCGTGT
>JAIXVL010000100.1 GCA_027483045.1 Lysobacteraceae bacterium | reverse complement strand
TGTTCTACGCGAACTTGCGCAGCGTGGGTGAGATTCCGCGCTTCAGCATGCGCACCTTGGCGTATCACGAAGCGATTCCCGGCCATCATTTCCAGATCGCGATTCAGCAAGAACTGACTGGCGTGCCGACCTTCCGCAAGTTGCTGCCGTTCACCGCCTATGCCGAGGGTTGGGCGCTGTATTCGGAGCGTTTCGCTGCGGAGACCGGTTTCCAGCCAACGCCTTTGGATGATTTGGGCCGCTTGCAGGCCGAGATGTTCCGCGCAGTGCGCTTGGTGGTGGATTCGGGTTTGCATCACAAACGTTGGACGCGTGAGCAAGCCATCGACTACATGGTCGAGAAGACCGGCATGCCGCAGACCGATGTGGTCGCTGAAATCGAGCGTTACATCGTGATGCCGGGTCAGGCCTTGGCCTACAAAGTGGGCATGAACACGATTGTCGAGTTGCGCGAAGAGGCGAAGCGCGAGTTGGGCGAGCGTTTCGACATCAAGGGTTTCCACGACACGGTGCTTACCGGTGGCTCGTTGCCGATGATGCTGCTGCAACAGCGCGTTCGTGATTGGATCGCCGCGGAGAAGGCCAAGGCATGAGCCTTGGCGTAGAGGCGGTGTGCGGCGCGCTGGTTCGGCCCCATTTGGCTGAGCTGGCGCGTCTGCGCATCGCGGTCTTCCGCGAGTGGCCGTACTTGTACGCGGGCAACGAAGCCTATGAGACGGCATACCTCGAGGCTTATGCGCTTAGCACGGGCAGCGTGTTTGTCCTGGCGCGCGATGGCGAGAGTATTGTTGGAGCGTCCAGCGGATTGCCTTTAGCTGACGACGCAGCAGCGTTCCAGCAGCCGCTGCAGCGCGCAGGGTTCGATGTGGATCGCGTGTTCTATTTCGGCGAGTCGGTGCTACTGCCGGAGTATCGTGGTCGCGGCTTGGGTCATGTTTTTTTCGACGCGCGCGAAGCCCACGTTCGCACTCTAGGCGGCTTTGAATGGACGGCGTTCTGCTCAGTGCAGCGCAGCGAGTCTGATGTGCGTCGGCCGCAGCATCATCGAGGCAATGAGCATCTTTGGACGCGGCGCGGCTACGCCGAGCGCAAGGACCTGCAATGCCACATCGATTGGCCGGAAGAGCAGGGCGGTCCCGATGTGCCGCACGCGCTCACGTATTGGATGCGCGACTGCAGAGTAAAGGACGAGCACTTACGAGAACAGGCTGGCTCCGGGCACCAGCCATAGCGAGACACCCGCAAGGGCCGAGCCGATGGCGGTGGCTGCGATCACATCGCTCGGGTAATGCACGCCCAGCACGACGCGCGAGGCGCCCACGCTCGCAGCGAAGGGCACCAGTACCCAGGCAAGCACCGGGTAGTGCGCAATCGCGACCAGCGAGAAGGCCACTGCGTGCAAGGTATGCCCGGAAGGAAAGCTGAACTCGTCGAGTGGTGCGACCCATGCGCGGATGCGCGCGTCTTTGTTGCAAGGCCTGGCGCGACGCGTCCAGCGCTTCAACCTGCGGTACATGAACAGCGCAGTGCAGCCCGTTGCTGCAAGGTGTGCCGAGACACCCAAGCCATCCCAGCCGTCAGCCAGAATCACAAGGGCCATCAGCGTGTACCAGATGGCGCCGTCGCCAAGTCGGCTGACGGCTTTGAAGTAGGCGCGAACCGCGTTGCTCTCGCACCACGTGTTGATTTGCAGGCACCAGTGGTGCTCGCGTTGTACCAATGTCGTGCGGGTCAGCATTAGGCAGCCCTCTTCACAGGTTGAGCGAGCGCGATCAGGAGATCGGCGAAGTCACGCGAGACACGTTCTGGTGCTAAGCCTTCAACGGCGCTTCGGGCAGAGCGGCCGAGTGTTGGCACTTTCGAGTCCAGCGCGACCCCGAGGAAGCGCTCGACAAACGCGCTCTCGTCGCCGAAGGCCACGCTGGCGCCGTGCTCGCCGTCCACGAGGTGCTCGCGCGCAGCACCGTAGTCGAAGGCCACAGTGGCGAGACCCGATGCCATGGCCTCCAGCGTGACGTTGCCGAAGGTTTCGGAAAGGCTGGGGAAACAGAACAGATCCGCCGAAGCGAAATGCGTGGCAAGAGCTTCGCCACGCAGGGTGCCGGCAAAAATCACCTCAGGGTGTTGTGCTTGCAGGGCTGCACGTGCCGGTCCATCGCCCACCAGAATCAGTTTTGCGCTTGGGCGCGCGGCCTTCAGCGCTTCAAAGCTGCGCGTCAGAAGCGGAAGATTCTTTTCGGGTGCCAAGCGACCGACATGGATGACCGCGAGGTCATTCTCGGAAATGCCCCACTGGGCACGCAGTTCGCTTGAGCGGTAGCTGGGATTGAATCGCTGTGTGTCGACGGCGCGGCCGAGTCGGAACGCTTTCTCGAAGCCTTGGGCGGAAAGTTGTTCGATCAACTCGCGCGTGGGAACCAAGGTGGCATCTGCGCGATTGTGGAAACGACGCAACCACGAAAAAACCAGAGGCGAAAGGAATCCGGCGCCGTAGCGCCCCACGTAGTCGTCGAATCGCGTATGGAATCCGGTCGACACTGGAATGCCCAAACGCTTTGCAGCGCGAAGGGCTGACCAACCGAGCGGGCCTTCGGTGGCGATGTAGATCGCATCCGGGCGATTCTTCGCCCAGCGCGCAGCGAGTCGATTGCCTGAGGGCATGCCGAAACGCAGGCCGGGATAGCGCGGCACCGGCGCGCCGTCGACACGAAGCAAGGCAGCACTTTCGTCCGAGAGCTCTTCGGGGCGTGCAGGCCGCACCAAGCCCACATCGTGGCCCAGTGCCTTCAGGCCATCGTGCAAAGACTGCACCGTTAACGCTACCCCGTTGATCTCCGGTGGGTAGGTTTCGGTGATGAGTTCGAAGCGGCAGGGAGTGTCCATGCCGCGAGCCTGAACCCGGCATGTCGCAGGCCGATGACGCGTGCGTTGCACGAACATG
>JAIXVL010000080.1 GCA_027483045.1 Lysobacteraceae bacterium | reverse complement strand
CATGGCTCTGAATGCGCTCGGCAGAGGCCAGCACCACATCCAGTTCGAAGCTGCCGACGATTCGGCCGATCAGCAGAATGCCGCCGAGCAAGGCCAAGCCACCGGCTCCGGTCACCGCCAGCGCCATTCGCGCACCGCGCCGCGCCTCGCTCTGCCCATTCCAAAAGCCGATGAGGAGGAAGGAAGCCACCGAGGTGAGCTCCCAGAACACCAGCATCAGCAGCAGATTGCCCGACACAACCACGCCGAGCATCGCGCCCATGAACAAGGCAAGGCTGGCAAAGAAACGCTGGGGAGGGTCTTGCTCCGCCAAATACCAGCGCGCGTAAAGCACGATCAGCGCGCCAATGCCCAGTACCAGCAGGGCAAACATCCAAGCGAAACCATCCAAGCGCAAAGAGAAAGCCAAGCCGATCTGAGGCATCCATTCCGCCGTGAAGCGCGGAACCTCACCGGCGAAGACCGCAGGCGCCAAGGCAAACAAACCCAGCAATCCCAGCAAGGCCGAAGCGCCAACAATGGCCGCTGACGCGTTGCGGCCTGCACGGGGCATCAGGGCCAAAAGCAGGGCTGCAAGGAACGGCGACGCCAAAAGCAGAGGCAAAAGCACCAAGACATCCAAATGCGATAGGGGCTGGAGATTATGCCGACCGGGCCCACGCCAAAGTCGAAAAGTGGTGAGTGCCACCGCGCCTGCGACAAAAAAAGCACTTGACACGATTGTTATATCGCTTCATCTTGATGCAGCGATATATTTATCTCGAGACCCCAAAATGACTGCTGCCGCCCTTCTCGCACCCGCTCCAGCCCTGGCTGCACGAGCCACCCCGCTGCCCCGCCTCGATCTCGTGCTCATTGGCGCTCGTGGCCAAGTGGGCAGCGCACTGCGCCAGCGCCTAGCGCGGCAGCACGCTCGCATTGCCGCGCTGACCGGGCTCGACCTGCGCTTGCTGGCCGCGTTCGACCGTCGCGGCTTTGCCTTTGATTTGGCGGGATTAGAGCCGGAGCGCCTAGGCGACGCGCTGCAGCCCCGACGCGACGAGGACCTGCAGGCACTCTTTAGCCACTTGGCGCGCCCGAATGCCACCCCGACGCTCGTCATCGATTGCACGGCCAGCGAAGAGATTGCCGAGCGCTATCCCGATTGGCTGGCCTCTGGCTTGGGCATCGTGACGGCGAACAAGCGCGCCAATGCCCGCGACTTGGCTTTTTATCGAACCCTGCGCGAGCGCGCCTCTGCCTCGGCCGTTCCCTACCGCTTTGAAACCACGGTGGGTGCGGCGATCCCGCTGCTCGGCCCTCTTCGTGACCTTTCGCTTCGTGGCGAACGCGTGGTCAGCATTCAGGGTGTGCTTTCGGGATCCTTGAGTTTTCTCCTAGAACGCCTGCACGCGGGCGTCAGCTTTTCCGACGCACTCAGCGAGGCACAAGCGCTCGGCTACACCGAGCCGGACCCCGGCGAAGATCTTCGTGCCGAAGACCTGACGCGGAAACTGCTGGTCCTTGCGCGCGAGGCCGGCTTCGATTTGGAGCCTCAGCAGGTCGATGTCACGCCCTTCAGTGAATCGGCCGCAGCCCATCCATCGTCATGGCGTGATCGCCTCGCGATTGAAGATGCCACGTGGGCCGCTCGCATTGCCACGGCCAAGGCACAACGCCAGCGCTGGGTCATCGTGGCCGAGGTCGATCGCGATGGTGCACGCGTCGCGCTTCGCACAGTGCCCGACACGTCGCCGTTCGCCACCTTGCCTGCGGGGCAAAATCTGGTGCGCATCGAAACCGAGCTTCAAGGCGAACGCCCTCTTTGGCTTGGCGGCCCTGGGGCCGGCCCTGAAATCACCGCGGCGGGCGTACTTAGCGATGTGATTGACGCTGCCGCCGAATTGGCGGCGCGGCGTTATGGCGAGAGCAGGCGTCGCATCGCATTGGCATAAGCGGCCTGCGCCGACTCGCGCAAGGGGTGTCGGCCCTCGACGACGACGTGGCGTCCACCGACGAACACATCGCGCACCAGAGGCCGATTGCCCGAAAACACAAAGCGGTCCACGGCATCGCGTGGCGTTGCACCTTGAAGGCTAGGTTCCCGCGCATCGAGTACAAGGAAGTCAGCGGGGCGGCCGTCTTCAAGAACGCCGATCGGCTGCCCAACGGCAGCCGCGGCCGACTCGGCACAGCGGGCCAGCAGGGCCTCGCCGGTGCTGCCCTCTCCAAGGATGGCGCGATTGCGCTTTTGCTCGATCAAGCGCTGGCCGTATTCCAACCAACGAAGCTCTTCCACCGGCGACACCGAGACATGGCTGTCGGAGCCGACGCCAAAACGTCCGCTCGCTGCCAAGAATGCGCGTAAGGGAAACAGCCCGTCGCCAAGATTCGCTTCCGTGCTTGGGCATAGGGCCACCGTAGCGCCGCTGCGCGCAATGCCGCGCACTTCGCCATCGTCCAAGTGCGTGGCGTGCACCAAAGTCCAGTGCTGGTCCACATTGAAATGGTCGAGCAACCACGCCACCGGGCGTGCTCCGTGCGTGGCCAAGCAATCCACCACTTCGGCCTGCTGCTCGGCGATGTGCAGGTGCACCGGTGCAGAAGGGTCAGGCAACGCGGCCAACACCTCACGCATTGTGGCTTCATCCACGGCACGCAAGCTGTGGAAGGCCATGCCGACACGCACAGTGCTGGACTCGCGCGCACGCAAATCGTCGAGCAGACGCAAGAACGCGTCGGTGCTGTTTCCAAAACGGCGCTGCCGCTCATTGAGCGCGCGCCCGTCAAATCCGCCGCGCTGATACAGCACCGGCAGCAGGGTCAGGCGAATTCCCGCGTCATCCGCCGCCGCGATCAGCGCTTCCGACATTGCCGTCGGCGTGGCATAGGGCCGACCATCAGCATCGTGGTGCAAGTAATGAAATTCGCAGACGCTGGTGTAGCCGGCTTCAAGCATCTCCACATAGAGCATGCGAGCGATGGCGCGCACATCGTCCGGTGCAAGCACGGCCGAGAATCGGTACATCCATTCGCGCCAGGTCCAGAAGCTGTCTTCGTCGCTGGCTTGCCGCTCCGCCAAGCCCGCCATCGCGCGCTGAAACGCATGTGAGTGCAGATTAGCGATGCCCGGCAACACCCAAGCGGCCTCGCCTACACGATTAACGGCCCGCGGCTCCCAGCGATGGGAGTCAGCCGTGATCAGACTTCCATCGCTTGACCAGCACAGAGTGTGCGACGAGCGCCACTGCGCGCCATCGAACAGTGCGTGAACCTGCATTGCCTTCATCGGGTCGTCCGGTACGAAACCACCGCTATGCTAGCCGCCCCACTCGGCCACGGCGAAATTCATGTCCACGGCATCCGGCCTGATCCAGGGCATTCGCGCAGTCACCCTCGATGACAAGGGCAGCGGTTACCTGCCCATCGACGGCGCAGCGATCGCGTTTGTCGATGGGCAAATTCGCTTCGTCGGGCCGCAAGAGCGGCTGCCCATGGAACTCCGCGACCTGCCTGCCTTCGAGGGCAAGGGCGCATTGGCAACCCCCGGCCTGATCGACGCCCACACCCACCTTGTGTTCGCAGGCAATCGCGCGGGCGAGTATGAGCAACGCCTACAAGGGGCCAGCTACGCCGATATCGCGCGAGCCGGCGGCGGCATTTTGTCCACGGTACGTGCCACGCGTGAGGCCAGCCCAGAGGCGCTGTATCTCGCCTCCCTGCCTCGGGCTGCTGCCTTGGTGGCCAGCGGCTGCACCACGCTCGAAATCAAGTCCGGCTACGGCCTGAGCCTGCAGGACGAAGCCAAAATGCTGCGCGTGGCACGCCGCATTGGCACAACGCTGGGCGTGAGTGTGCGCACCACTTACTTGGGGGCGCATGCGCTCCCGCCCGAATTCGCCGGGCAGCCCGACGGCTACATCAGTGCAGTCTGCGAATGGCTCGAATCACTTCACGCGGAAGGCCTGGTCGATGCCGTCGACGCCTTCTGCGAAACCATCGCCTTCAGCCCTGAGCAAACCCAGCGCGTCTTCGATGCCGCAACGTCGCTCGGCCTGCCGGTCAAGCTGCATGCCGACCAACTCAGCGATACCGGCGGCGCGGCGCTTGTGGCACGCAACGGCGGGCTGTCTGCGGACCACGTGGAATACACCCGCGAATACGCCGTGGCGCAGATGGCCAAAACCGGCACCGTCGCCATGCTGCTTCCGGGCAGTTATCACTGCCTGCGGGAAACCCAGCAGCCCCCGATTGCGGAATTCCGCAAGCACGGGGTGGCTATGGGCGTCAGCACCGACCTGAATCCGGGCACCTCACCCCTGCGCTCCTTGCCCTTGGCCATGAGCCTGGCGTGCACCCACTTTCGCCTCACCCCGGAAGAAGCCCTGCGCGGCGCAACGCAACACGCTGCGCACGCCCTTGGGCTGAACGACCGCGGCGTACTGGCGCCCGGCATGCGCGCCGACATCGCGCTTTGGCCGATTCATGAGCCCGCAGAGCTGTGTTACTGGCTCGGCGAGACCACCCCCACGGCTCTGTGGAGCGAAGGCAAGCGGCTCTCGCGGGCCTAGCTAAAAGGCCTAAGCCCAGAAACAACAACGCCCCGCGAATGGCGGGGCGTTGCGGAGAACCTGATGCGCCGGAGCGCGTTCAGATGATTAGGCGGATGCCTTCTTGGCCGGAGCCTTCTTGGCCGGAGCCTTCTTGACTGCAGCAGGCTTGGCCGGCGATGCCTTCACGGCGGCAGGCGCAGCGGCCTTGCTCAAGGCGGTGTGCGAACGAGCATTGCCGTACGAAGCGATGTAGCGCTTGCCCTTGGCGGTCTTGCGGTCACCCTTACCCATGGGACACTCCTGAATTCTTATTTGTTGATCGGAAAGGGGCGCGAGTGTATCACCCGCCCCCGGCCAGCGCCCAGACGCAGGGCGAGGCTAGTGTTTATGGCCGTGCTGACACGTCGCGTCGTGCACGTGGCCGTGGGCCAAACGCAAGTTCACCAGGTGGGCAATCGCCACCAAGGTGCCGCCAATGGTCATGACCACGGCGTGGGGAACCGGCTGCTCATGGATGCTGGGGAAGAACCGCTCCAGCCAGAGGATCGCCAAACCCGGCACCAAGAAAGCCCAAGCGAAAAACCTGCCGTGCCGGCGAAGGCTGTGAATCACCGACAGGGAGGCAAACAACGAGGCCGAGGCCAGAAAAATCAACTCAAACTCGTGCGAAGCCAGAAACTGCAGGCCAAAAGCCGGCAATGTGGCCGCCGCCAAGGGCAGTGCGGCGCAATGAATGGCGCAGGCCGTGGCCGCACCAGCGCCCAAGCGGTCGTACCAACGGCCGCGGTCGGGAGCGCTCTCCTCAAACTGCATTTCCGCAGTCGCCTCCCCGGGCTTGGCCAGAGCAATCAGGGGCTCGACCATGACTTTTGGTGGACTTTTCTTCATGGGTAACACTATAACATCGCGAGCTACACCCGTCCCTGAACCCGGAACCCCCTCGATGTCACGACTTCAAAACCGCTCCGCCTTGACCCTCGCCATCTTGGTGGCCATCGGTACCCCCGCCTGGGCTGCCGAGAAATCCCACCCACACACCGCGCGCGAAGAAGCCCGCAAGCTCGACGAAGTCGTGGTCACCGCGTCGCCGTTGAAGACTGCGCTCGACGACCTCGCACGCCCTGCCGATGTGCTGACGGGCGTGGCTTTGGATGAGCGCCGCGCAGGCACTCTCGGCGAGACCGTGCAGTCCTTGCCTGGCGTGCAGAGCAGCAATTTCGGGCCGGGCGTTGGCCGCCCGATCATTCGCGGCTTGGATGGCAGCCGAGTGCAGGTTCTGGCGAACGGCTTGTCCTCGCTCGACGTGTCCACGGTGAGCGTCGATCACGCGGTTTCGATCGAACCGTTCTTGGCCGACTCGATTGAAGTGTTGAAGGGCCCCGCGAACCTCTTTTTCGGCTCCGGCGCCATCGGCGGCGCGGTCAACGTTGTCGACAGCCGACTGCCGACCGAGCGTGCAGACCGTTTCATCTCGGGCCGCGCTGAAACGCGCCTAGGCTCGGCCAATGACGAGCGCACGGCGCTGTTCCGCTTGGATGGTGGCCTCAATGGCATTGCCTGGCACATCGATGGCTTGGCCCGCGAGACCGGCGACATCGAGATCCCCGGTTTTGCCTATTCAAGCGATTTGCGCGCTGAAGAAATTGCGGAAGGTGAAAATCCGGCCGACTTCGAGCGCGACACGCTGAAGAACAGCTCCACCAGCACGAATTCGGCATCCGGCGGCCTGTCGTATCTCGGCGAGCGCTTTTTCTGGGGCGGCTCGTTGTCGAGCTATGTCACCGATTACGGCATTCCGGGTGGCGGACACAGCCACGGGGGCGGCGAAGAAGAGGCGGTTCGCATCGATCTCGATCAATCGCGCGGCGACTTCCGTTTCGGCATGAACAATGTGGGGCCCTTCAAGCAGGTGTCCGTACGCGCGACCGACAGCGAGTACGAGCACGTTGAAATGGAAGGCTCTGAGGTTGGCACTCGCTTCTTGAACGACGCCACTGAAGCTCGCCTTGAAGCCGTGCAGAACGAACTGTTTGGCTGGAACGGCGCAGTGGGCTTGCAGTATGCCGAGCGCGATTTCGAAGCCATCGGCGACGAGGCTTTTGTGCCGGCGACCAATTCGCTGGATAACGGCATCTTCATCATGCAAGAGCGCAGCTTCGGCGCGTTCAAGGCCGAGCTTGGTGCACGCCACGACCGCGTCAATGTGGAAATGACCAACGGTTTGTCGGAGCGTCGCTTCTACGCCAATAGCGGCTCGCTGGGCTTGCGTTGGAACGCGAGTGATGTGTGGCACCTGTCGCTGAATCTGGACAGCGCCGAGCGCGCACCGACGGCAGAAGAGCTGTTCTCGGAAGGTGCGCACATCGCTACCGCCACCTATGAAATCGGCGACTCGCTGCTGGAAACCGAACAGGCCAACCGCGCTGAGATCGGCCTGCACTTCCACGGTGAGCGTTTTGAAGGCCGCGCGGCCATCTACCGCACCGACTTCAATGGCTTCATCTATCTGGCCGATGCGGGCATCGAAATTGATGACCTGCCCGTGCGCGTGTGGACGCAAGCCGATGCCGAGTTCCGCGGTTGGGAGATTGAAGGCACCGCTACCTTGGCTGATGGCGCCAATGGCAAGTGGGCACTCCGCGGCTTCGCCGATGGTGTGACGGGCGAGCTGGATGCAGGCGGCAATCTGCCGCGTATCGCGCCGGGCCGCGTAGGCTTGGATTTGACCTGGACCATGGACGCATGGCGCGCCACCGCGGGCGTCGTGAACTACCAGAAGCAGAACGATGTGGCGGCCGGCGAGACCGCGACCGACGCGTTCACCCTGCTCAATGCACAAGTGGCCTACCACTGGGATACGCAGACGTTCGGCTGGGAAGCCTATGTGCAGGGCAGCAACCTGACCGACGAAGAAGCCCGTTTGCACACCTCGTTCCTGAAGGATGTGGCGCCGCTGATGGGCCGCAACTTCACCGCAGGTCTGCGCGTGTTCTTCTAAGCGAGTCGGGCCATAGGCCCGCTGCTTCGCCGAAACAAAAACCCCCGCTTTCGCGGGGGTTTTCCTTTGCGCGAGGTTTACTCGCGCTCGTCGGGATTGTCAGGCTCCCCCATGGGGCGCTCAGAAGGATCTTCGTCCACCACTTCAGCTGCGTTTGCGGCTTCGGCAGCCTCGAGCACCGCTTGTTGCTCGCTGGTGAGCTTGCCCATGTGGAAGGCCGCGTACCCAGCCAGTACCTGCTGATTCAGCGCCATGCCCAAGACCTGCCCAGCAAACGGCGCAACGATGTCGGTGCGCGTATTGGTGACAGGGTCGATCACATGGCCTAAGCGATGCCCAAGACGCACTTGTTGCCCCAAGGAAACCTCGCTGAAGAGCAGGCCGCTAGCGTTCGTTCGCACCCAGCGCGAATCAAAGTAAATGGGCACGGGATCTTGCGCAGATTCGTCGTGGCCTTTTGCTTCGAACATGTCCATCCGATGCATGAGCACCCGAATAGTCTCGATCGCTGGTTCAATGTGTTCGAGCTCGAGGAACTGCGGTGCACCGACTTCAAATGTGACTGCAGGAATGCCCGTGGCCACTGCGGCCACGCGCAACATGCCGCGCGTGCCCGGACTGTGCAGCACTAGGGTCTTGCCCATTCCGCGAGTGAACTCGAGCACCTCGGGATTGGTGAGATCCGCGCGGATCTGCGGCAAGTTGCTGCGCTGGAATGAGCCCGTATGAAAGTCCACCAAGGCATCGCAGCGGCGCACGATGTCGTTGAAGAATCCGTGAGCCATGCGCGATGCAATGCTGCCGGCTCGCGTGCCGGGAAACGAGCGATTGAGGTCGCGACGATCTGGCAGATAACGGCTGATGCGTGTGTAGCCGAACACGTTGACGATGGGCGCCACGATGAGCGTGCCGTTCAAGCGTGTGGCGTCCACTTCTTGGCCCAAACGCCGCGCCACTTCGATGCCATTCAATTCATCGCCATGAATGCCGGCAATCAGGCACAGCACTGGGCCGGGCTTGGCACCGTGGACCACGATGATTGGGCTGGGCAATTCGCCTCGACCCAATCCATCCGGCGGCCGCCATTGCAGGGCTTGGCGCGAACCCGGCAATACAAAGCGATCAAGTAACTGAAAGGGCGTGATGAGTTCTGCGGTGGCTTGGCTACCGGCCGGCGCCGCAATGAGTGGCGGCGGCTCAGGGCCGACTGGCTTGGCTTGTCCTGGCGCCACGACCGGAAAATCCTGCGCGCTTGCCCACGAGGCCATTGCCAGCGTGGCAACGGCGAGCGCTTGGGTCAGAGGGCTCAAGCGCGGGAGCAATGTCGGCATGTGCCCAGAACCTCGAGATAGGACGCTGTGGGGCTGAAGCCGTTGGCCTCCGCCAAGGCGCTCAAACCATGTGCCAAAGACTCGTCTTCCAACTCCTGCGCCGACTCGCAGACCTTGCAGATCAGCATAGGAACGACGTGATTGGCCAAAGGGTGATGACAGGCCAGAAACGCATTGATCGACACCAGCCGATGAATAAAGCCGTGTTCCAAGAGGAAATCGAGTGCGCGATAGACCGTGGGTGGCGCAGAAGCGCCCGGCCCGCCACGCATGCGTTCCAGCAAGTCATAGGCCTTGACGGGCTTGCCAGCCTCGGCCACGTGGCGCAGGGCTTCAGCACGAATGGGCGTGAGGTTAAGCCCGCGATCCGCGCAGGCTTGTTTCACTGCGCGAACAAAGTCCGCAGCGTCATGGGTGTGCAGCTCTGGATGAGCGCAGTGCTCGTGGGCCATGCCGCCAGCGTATCGCGATGCGAGCGATCAGGGCGAGCGATCAGCGATCTTTTGCAAAGCGGCATCGATGCGCTTTAGCGACTCATCGCGACCCGCCAAGAAGACCGTGTGCTCGATGGATGGGCTGACCTGCGTACCGGTGATCGCCACGCGCAAAGGCTGGGCCAGCTTGCCCATGCCGATGCCCAATGCCGCCACGGCATCGCTCAGGCTCTGCTGCACGGCCGCCGGGGACCAATCCGCCTGCGAGGCGATACGCGAGCGGAACTCGGCCAAAGGCGCGGAAGCGGACTCAACCAAGTGCTTGTCCACTGCGGCCGCGTCGTATTCAGCCAAAGGCGCGTACCAAATGCGCGCGCGTTCGGCCATTTCCTTCAACGTTTTGCAGCGCTCGGCCAAGGCCACGACCACGTCGACGGGCTTCGGTCCCCGGGCGGGGTCCATGCCTTGGTCTCGCAGATGCCATTCCAGATGCACGGCCGTCGCTTCGGGCGCATCGGTCTTGAAGTAATGCTGATTGAGCCAATCCAGCTTGTCGCGATCAAAACGCGAGGCACTGTGGTTCACGTCTTCCACGCGGAACAGACGAACCATGTCAGCCATCGAGAAGATTTCTTGGTCGCCATGGCTCCAGCCCAAGCGCACCAAGTAGTTCAACAGTGCATGCGGCAGGTATCCATCGTCGCGCCACTGCATCACGCTCACCGCCCCATGCCGCTTCGAGAGCTTGGTGCCGTCGGGGCCAAGAATCATCGGCAAGTGGGCGAAGCGCGGCGCTTTGGCGCCCAAGGCTTCGTAGATGTTGATCTGGCGCGGGGTGTTGTTGACGTGGTCATCGCCGCGGATCACATCGGTGATCTGCATGTCGAGGTCATCCACCACGACCGCGAAGTTGTAGGTCGGGAAGTTGTCGGAGCGCAGAATGACGAGGTCATCCAACTCGGCATTGGCCCACTCGATGCGCCCCTTCACGGCATCGTGGAAAACCACGCTGCCGCCTTCCGGGTTGCGGAAGCGGATGACGCGATTCGGATCGTCGCGATATGGCGCGTTCTCGTTGCGGTATTTGCCGGCATAGCGCGGCTTCTCACCGGCGACCATGGCCGCTTCGCGCGCGGCTTGGATCTCTTCTTTCGTCTCGTAGGCGTAATAGGCCTTGCCGGCCTGCACCAACTCCGAAGCGACCTGGCGATAACGCTCTAAACGGTGGGTCTGGTAGATCGGGCCTTCGTCGGGGCTCAGGCCCAGCCACGCCATGCCATCCAGAATGGCCTGCACGGCCTCGTCGGTGGAACGCTCTTGGTCAGTGTCTTCGACACGCAGAATGAACTGGCCGCCGCGACTGCGCGCTTCCAACCAGCAATACAGCGCGGTGCGAGCGCCGCCAATGTGCAAGTAACCGGTGGGGCTGGGCGCAAAACGGGTACGACAGGTCATGGGTGAGGCCGGAGCATGAGGAAAACGCGCCGGCACGCCGGCGTCCAAGACAAGGCCGCGCCGACCGGGGGTCGCCGCGAGGGGCGCTAGTGTACTTCGCTAAGCGGGCCGCATAATCACCGGCTCCCAGTCTTCGCATCTCCCGGGCCTTTTCATGCGCTTGACGCTCGCCACCCTGTTGTTGGCCCTGCTGCCGACCCTCTCTTCCGCCACCACCAGCGCACCCGTGGCCATGCCACCGGCTGCCGCGCCCGCACCCAGCGTCCCCGCAGTGCGCGTGGCCCTGGAGACCACCGCCGGTCGCATCGTGCTCGAGCTCGATCCAGGCCGCGCTCCCAACACCGTGGCGAACTTTCTGGCCTATGTGGACGCCGGGCACTACAACGGCACCATTTTCCATCGCGTCGTGCCCAACCTGCTGGTCCAGGGCGGCGCCTTCACACCCGATCTGCAGCTGAAGCCCGACCGCGCCCCGATCGACAACGAAGCGGGCAACGGTTTGAGCAACCTGCGCGGCACGATTGCGGCCGCTCGCCGCCCCGACACGAAGGCCTCTGCCACGGCGCAGTTCTTCATCAATGTCGTAGATAACCCGCAGTTCGATGTGCTTGATGCCAGCGCCGATGTGAGCTCCGGCTATGCCGTGTTTGGCCGCGTACTGGAAGGCATGGAGGTCGTGGACAAAATGCGCGGCGTGGAAACCGGCCCGGCCGGCCCGTTTGAATCCCGTGTGCCGAAGACCCCAATCATCATCAATCGCGCGACGCGCTTGCCGGCCAGCAGCGGCGGATGAGCACGCTGTTCCTTTCCGATTTGCATCTCGACCCAGCGCGCCCCGAGATTACGGCGCTGTTCGAATCGTTTTTAGCCGGTGAAGCGCGCAAGGCCGAAGCGGTGTACCTGCTCGGCGATTTGTTCGAAGCCTTCATCGGTGATGACGACGATGGCGAGATCGCAACGCAGGTGGCCGCTGCGACCCGTGCGCTGAGCGAATCCGGCGTGCCGGTCTATTTCATGCGCGGCAATCGCGATTTCCTCGTAGGCCCAGCCTATGCCGAGCGCGCCGGCTGGACCCTGCTACCCGACCCTGCCGTGGTGCTCTTGCGCGGCGAACCTACCCTGCTGATGCACGGTGACTTGCTGTGCTTGGAAGACAAGGCGTACCAAGCCTTTCGCAAGCAAGTGCGCGACCCAGCATGGCAAGCGGCATTTCTTTCGCAGCCTTTGGAAGCGCGCCGCGCATTCGCTGCCCAAGCGCGTGCGGCAAGCGCTGCCGCGCAATCCGGACGCGAAGAGAGCATCGGCGATGTCTCGCCGAAGGAAGTGGAGCGCGTTATGAATCTTTACGGCGTGCGTCGATTGATTCATGGCCACACGCATCGCCCGGCCATGCACACCGTGGCACTGAACAGCGGCTACGGACAGCGCATTGTCTTGGGTGATTGGTACGAGCAGGGCTCGGTGCTGCACGCAAGCAGCGATGGATTTGCCTTGAACCGACTGGGCTGAAAGGCGGCTTTTTAGTCGTCTACCGGTGCGTACGCCGCTTTCCACAAGATCGCCGCGGCTCGCACCGCGATCTCACCTCGCGATGTATTGATCCGCACTTCGGTATGCCCATCGCGCGATCTGAGGCCAGCTACCCGACCGACGATTACAGACAACTGCCCGTCCTCCAACGCGTCAGTGAGTGTGTCCATGTGCACCTCCGGCCAGCGCTCCACATGCAGTCTCCAAAGTCCCTCAAGATGTCGCTGCGCTTGTCTGCGCTCGCGCGGTGACCAACGCAGCCACAGCGTGGCGCGATGAAAGTGGATGGCATCCACCCAGGGGCGCCAATCAAGGCCGCGGCGCACGGCACCTCGAACCAAGCGCAATAGACGCAGCGGCGAAAGTCCGATGCTGAGGTCTTGCGGCGCAATCGCAACGACGCCCACACGTGCAGGCCCAAAACTTCGGTCACTCAACGCCAATGCACCGAAGCGAAGCACTGCGGAGATGCGCCCCTCGTGACCGTTCTCGAGAAGACGCAAAACAGCGCGACTGACCGTAGTGGAATCACCGAACAGCAGCACTTCTGATGCTGCCGGCAGTTGGTCAGGCCAAGCGCCGTCGTCACCCAGCACATAGAGCTGCGCCACGGTGCGTTTGCTAGGCAGAAACTCTTGGTGGGCACTTTGACGATTCACAAGCTATCCGCCAAAAGCAACACCGCCTAGGGCCTGCAAGCGCACGCGTTCACCACGCTGAGGCAGCGGTGTGCGCGCATCGAGATCAACTTCGATGATGCCGCCCTGCCCAGCCACCGACACTTCCACCGTTTGTCGTGCACCAATGCGTCGGGTACCGCGCACTTCAGCCGGCAGGCCTTTATCGTCGCTGGCGAGCGCCAGCTCATGCGGTCGCACATGCAAGCCAGCCGCGCCGGAGATAGGGCCCACGCGGCGTGCTACGGGGATCAATGCCTCCACCCCGGGAATGCGAAAACCTTCGGGCAAAAGCTGACCATCGATACGACCACCACGACCGATGAACTCGAAAACGAAACGCGTCTTCGGCTCGCGATACACCTCATCGGGTGTGCCCACCTGCTCGATGCGTCCTTGATGGAACACCACAACACGATCAGCCAACTCGAGCGCTTCTTCTTGATCGTGGGTCACGAACACCGTGGTGTGACCAGTATCGTCATGCACTTGGCGGAGCCAGCGGCGAAGATCGACGCGCACTTGCGCATCGAGCGCACCGAAAGGCTCGTCAAGCAATAGCAAGCGCGGGTCAATGGCCAAGGCTCGCGCCAGAGCGACACGCTGACGTTGACCACCGGAGAGCTGCTCGGGGTATCGCCCACCTAATCCACCCAACTGCATGCGCGCGAGCAAATCCTCGACACGCGCGTGGATCACCGACGTCGCTGGGCGCTCGCTGCGCGGCTGACTCTCAAGTCCGAAGGCAATGTTCTCCGCGACCGTTAGGTGCTTGAACAACGCGTAGTGCTGAAACACAAATCCCACGCGACGCTCGCGCAATGAAAGCTCGGTCGCATCGGTGCTACCAAAACGAATGCGGCCTGCATCGATGGGTAGGAGCCCGGCGATTGCACGAAGCAGGGTCGTCTTGCCCGAGCCAGAAGGACCAAGCAGCGCAATCAGCTCACCACTGGCCACATGAAGATGTACGTCGCGAAGCGCGTCCACCTCACCAAACTTTTTTTCTAGGCCTTCAAGCACCAGTTGCATGAGGAATCTCCGTTAATGGCGAGCACTGCGGCCGCCCAAGGCATCGCCATGACGATGTTCAAGCCACGCCTTCAGAACGAGCGTGACCAAGGCGAGCAGTGTGAGTAAGGACGCGACCGCAAAAGCCGCTTGGAACTGAAACTCGCCGTGCAGAATTTCGACCTGCAAAGGCAAGGTATTGGTCAGCCCACGGATATGGCCAGAAACAACCGAAACGGCGCCGAACTCGCCCATGGCGCGCGCATTGCACAACAACACGCCGTAGAGCAGCGCCCACTTGATATTGGGCAAGGTGACCCGCCAAAACACCGACCAACCGCCTGCGCCAAGCGAAGCCGCCGCTTCTTCTTCGTCGCGTCCCTGCGACTGCATCAGCGGAATCAGTTCACGTGCCACAAATGGGAAGGTGACAAAGACGGTGGCGAGCACGATACCCGGCGTGGCGAAAAGAATCTGAATGTCGTGCTGCTGAAGCCAGGCCCCGAACCACCCATGCGCGCCGAACAGCAGAACCAAGACCAAGCCCGACACCACAGGCGAAATCGCGAAAGGCAAATCCACCAAAGCCATCAGCACGCGCTTGCCGCGGAACTCGAACTTGGTGACTGCCCAAGCGGTCGTGAGTCCAAAGAAAGCGTTCAAAGGAACCGCCAAGGCCGCCACAGTCAACGTCAGCCAGATCGCGGCGCGCGTGTCCGGCTCGTTGATGGCAGCGAGATAGGCCCGTACGCCTGCGGACAACGCTTCAACCAAGACCACAGCAAGCGGCAAAAGCACCAACGCAGCCATCAACACCACAGCCACGCCGATGAGCAGCCATTGCACCCAGCGCGGCTCCTGAAGCGCCGAATCCGTTCGCAGTTGACTAGCCGCCATGACGTACCTTCTTTTGCAACAGGCTGAGCAACATCAAGGTTACGAAGCTCATAAACAGCATCAAGGTGGCGATGCCTGTGGCACCGGCGTAATCGAACTCTTCCAGTCGGATCACGATGAGCAGCGGCGCGATTTCTGAAAGAAATGGGATGTTTCCGGCGATGAAGATGACGGAGCCGTACTCACCCAAGCCGCGCGCAAATGCCAGGCTGAAGCCCGTGAGAATCGCCGGCAGTAAGGGCGGCAACACCACACGGCGCAGAATCGTGAAGCGTGATGCGCCGAGCGTTGCGGCAGCCTCTTCCAGATCGCGCGTGGCGGTTTCCAAAATCGGCTGCAAGGTACGCACGGTGAACGGCAGCCCGATGAATACCAAAGCAAGCACGATGCCCAAAGGCTTCTGCGCAATCACAATGCCGAGGGGCTCCAAGTGCTGCCCCAGCCATCCGTTACCCGAGTACAGCGCCGTCAATGCAATGCCGGCCACCGCAGTGGGGAGCGCGAATGGCAGATCCACCATGGCGTCGAACAGGCGTCGTCCCGGGAACGAATAGCGCACCAGCACCCAGGCCAGCAGCGTACCCACCACGGTGGCGATAACGGCGGCAAGAAACGCACTACTGAAGCTCAGCCACAGCGCCTTCTGGATGCGCTCGCTTTGCAGCAAGGCCCACCAACCTTCCCACCCCAGATCGATACTGCGCAGCACCAGCGCCGCGAGTGGTAGCAGGATGACTGCCCCCAACCACGCAAGCGAGAGACCCAAGGTCAGGCCGAAGCCCGGCACAGGGTCGCGCCAACGCGGGCGAGACCCGCGGTCAGGCTTGGTCGTTCGAGGTAGGTCGATCACAGCCGACATGATCAGCGACTTCCGCCCTGATACAACTGGTCGAACACCGCGCCTTCCGTGAAGTAGGTTTTCTGCGCCCTTGTCCAACCGCCAAAGTGCTGGATGTCGATCAAGTCCAGGGCACGAAACTGAGCGAGCGAAGCGGCATCAATGCCCTCCGGCCGAGACGGGCGAAAATGATGCTTGGCTGCCAAGGCTTGGCCTTTCGGCGAGTATAGAAATTGCAGGAATGCCTCAGCTGCGGCACGCGTTCCGCGTGCATCGACATTGCGATCCACCAAAGCCACAGGCGGCTCCGCCTTAATCGAGAGACTGGGCGTAACCAGTTCGTACTGATCGCCACCCGGCTGATTGAGCACGAGCAGCGCCTCGTTCTCCCACGCAATCAACACGTCGCCGATGCGGCGACTGACGAACGTGGTGGTGGATCCTCGCGCACCGGTGTCCAAGATCGGCGCATTGCGATACACCGAGCCAACGAACTCGCGAACTCGTGCCTCGTCATTGTTGAAGCGGCGCTGACCCCAAGCCCACGCGGCCAGGAAGTTCCAGCGCGCACCGCCCGAGGTTTTTGGATTCGGCGTGATCACTGCAACGCCCGGCTTTGCCAAATCGCCCCAATCACGAATGCCCTTGGGATTGCCCTTGCGCACCAAGAAAACGATGGTCGAGGTGTAAGGCGAACTGTTGTTCGGCAAGCGTGATTGCCAGCCCACAGGCAACGAGCGCGCGTTCACCGCGATGTTGTCGATGTCGCCCGCGAGTGCCAGCGTGACGACATCAGCCCGAAGACCATCAATAACGGAACGTGCTTGCTTGCCGGAGCCCCCATTCGAAGTCTGCAGCGTGATGGTATCGCCGGTCTTGGCTTTCCACTCCGCGGCAAACGCCGTGTTGACCTCTTGATAAAACTCGCGCGTCGGGTCGTATGACACGTTGAGCAGCGTGATATCGCGCGCAAACGCGCCCAAGGTTGCCGTGGACAAGGCAAACCCGAGAACAAGTTTTGGAACGAGACGATTAATCAACATGACGTTGAACTCCAGAATCGAAAAGCGAGCCGCACAAGAACTCTGCACCAACGCGACCGCCTTGCTCACTCAAAGCGGGTTTTCTCGCTGCGCACCACTTGCACGATGCGCTGCTGGTGCAACACGACTTCAATAGCCCCGTAAGCAGTGCGGCGAATCGCATCAATGACTGAACGCTCCTCAGCGCTCAGATCGAGCTGCGGGCCAAGCGACTGCGCAGCCGCATTGGATTGATCCGCGCGGATGTGCTTTTGCACAAGGTGGGTGGGCGAAGAGGCGGTCATCTACGTCTCCTTTCAATTAATCGGCGAGCACGGCATCAAGTTCTTGGGAATACAGCGCCAGCTGGGCCAAGCTGCGATGGTCGAGCACACCGCTCATGGCTTCGCGCACATCAGCCATCAAGTCGCGCAAGGCGCAGCGAGCCGGGTCAGCACAATCCGCGCATGGCTCGAACGCGGTCACACTGGCGCAGCGCAGGGGAGCAATCGGCCCATCAATGCAACGAATCAGGTCGCCCACCGCGATGCTCTCGGCAGGCCGCGCCAGAGTGTGGCCACCTTGCAGGCCGCGCCGGCTTTCCACGAAGCCGCCTAGCCGCAGCTCAAGCAGGATGGTCTCGAGAAACTTTTCCGGCACCCGAGCTTCGCGAGCAATGCGATGCGCGGGCGCAGGTCGCTCCGGCTGCTGGGCCAGAACCACGAGGGCGCGAAGGGCGTATTTGGCTTTCTTGGTCAACATTTCCCAGTAATTGAATGGGAAATGGTCGAGGCGCGGAAACGCCGCAGCGGAATGTGCTTATTCCCGAACCGCGCTGTGGCCCTTAATCGGCCAGCGCCGGCAAGCCGGCGATTTCCTCGTCATCAAACCCGGCACGGCGGCGCGCATCCAGGTTGAACGGGCCGCGGACGGCTTTAGCGCCATACGCGCGCACCAAGCCGGCAAAGGTGGGCCAAGGGGCTAAGCCGTCGCGCTCGCACAGCCAGCGGAACCAGCGGCTACCGGCGGCAACGTGGGCCACTTCTTCGCGAAGGATGATTTCGAGGATGGCGATGCTTTTCTCGTCGCCCACGCCGCGCAGGCGCTCGATCATCGGCGGAGCCACATCCAAGCCGCGAGCCTCGAGCACACGCGGCACCAAGGCCATGCGCGCGAGTGCGCTGTGCGCGGTCTTCTCGGCCATTTCCCACAGGCCGTTGTGCGCATCGAAATCGCCGTAGGCGTGGCCAAGCTCCACCAAGCGCTCGGCAAGCATCAGGTAGTGCCGCGCCTCGTCATCGGCGGTGCGCACAAAATCTTCGGCAAACTGCTCGGGCAAATCGCGGAAGCGATACACCGCGTCCCACGCCAGATCGACGGCGTTCAACTCGATGTGCGCAATCGCATGCAGGAACGCCGCCCTGCCCTCGTTCGAGCCAAGGCCGCGCTTGGCCACGAACTTGGGATGCACCAAGTGCGGGCGCTCGGGCCGACCCGGAAAACGAATGGCATCTGGCGCTGCAGAATTGGCGTCAGGCTTCAGTGCACCGGCGAAGAACGCCGCAGCGAATTCGCGGGTTTTCCCGCACTTCGTTGCGGGATCAGCGGTAGCCAAACACTCAGCGGCTGCGGCGTACAGATCCACCGGTTGCGATCAGCCGCGCGCGGCTTTGGCCGCGTCGTTGCGCGCGTGACTCAAGCGGTCGAAGTAACCAGCCTCTACGCCTGTCACGTACTCGCCGGAGAAACACGAGGTGTCGAAACTCGAAATGCGATTCTTCGGGCCGGACACAGCCGACTCCAAATCGGGCAAGTCCTGATAGATCAGCCAATCGCAGCCCAAGTGCTGCTGGATTTCTTCTTCGGTACGGCCATGCGCCACCAATTCGTCTGCGGCAGGCATGTCGATGCCGTAGATGTTAGGGAAACGCACGGGCGGCGCGGCAGAAGCCAGATACACCTTCTTTGCACCGGCCTCGCGCGCCATCTGCACGATCTGCTGGCTGGTGGTG
>JAIXVL010000273.1 GCA_027483045.1 Lysobacteraceae bacterium | reverse complement strand
TTACCTACGCTCAACGGCCAACCTTTCCACCGGTGGCACGGCCACCGATGTCACCGACATCATTCACCCCGATAACCGCGACATGGCGGTGCGTGCCATTCGCGCCATTGGATTGGATGTGGGCGGTGTCGATTTCCTCAGCACAAATATCGCTGAAAGCTACCGCTCGATTGGCGGCGGCATCTGCGAGGTCAATGCCGCGCCTGGGTTCCGCATGCACGTGGCGCCGAGCGAAGGAAAGCCACGTGATGCCGCAGGCCCGGTTATCGACATGCTCTTTCCGCCGGGCACACCAGCACGTGTTCCGATTGCGGCCATTACCGGCACCAATGGCAAGACCACCACGGCGCGGATGCTGGCGCATATCGCCAAAATGGCGGGCTACACGCCAGGCCTCACCACCACGGACGGCGTCTACATCGACGGCCAGCGCACCGTGGAAGGTGACATGACTGGCCCGGTTTCGGCGCGCATGGTGTTGGCTGACCCGCACATCGACTTTGCCGTTCTTGAAACCGCCCGCGGCGGTTTGCTTCGCGCGGGCATGGGTGTGCCCAATGTCGATGTGGGCGCTGTGCTGAATGTGCAAAGCGACCATCTCGGCATGAAGGGCATCAACACGCTTGAGCAACTCGCGGAGGTCAAGGCGGTCGTCGTCGAAGTCGCCAAAGACTGCGCCGTGCTCAACGCGGATGATCCCAACGTGTTGAAGATGTCGGGTTACACCGATGCCAAGGTGCTCTGCTACGTCACGATGAATCCCTCGCACGGTTTGGTGCGCGAACACATTCGTGCCGGTGGCCGCGCCTGCGCCCTCGAAGCCGGCATCAATGGCCAGATGATCACGCTCTACGACAAGGGCAGCCACATTCCGCTTCTGTGGACGCACCTCATTCCAGCCACACTCGAAGGCAAAGCCCTGCACAACGTGCAGAACGCCATGTTTGCCGCCGCGATGGCGCTTTCCATGGGCATCAAGCTGGACGCCATACGCGCGGGCTTGCGCACCTTCGACAGCAGCTTCTTTCAAGCGCCGGGCAGAATGAATGTCTACAACGAACATCCATTCAAGGTGCTGTTCGACTACGGACACAACGCTCATGCGGTGGGCGTGCTGGCCGATCTGGCGCAGCGCCTAGACGTATCGGGTCGTCGACTCGTGGTGCTTGCGGGCCCAGGCGATCGACGCGACGAAGACTTGCGCGACATTGCAAAGTCGGTGGCGGGTCGCTTCGACCATTACGTTTGCCGCCGTGATGACGACCTGCGTGGTCGCCAAAGCGACGAAGTGCCCCTGCTGATCGCACAAACACTTCGCGAAGCCGGTGTTTCCGAGCATCAGATCAGCTTGATCCCTGATGAGCAGCAAGCCATCGACGCGGCGCTGCGAATGGCAAAGGCCGGAGATCTGCTGTTGGTGTTCGCCGATGCACTGGTGCGCTCCTGGAAGCAGGTCATCAAGTTCAAACCAGAGGGCGCGGGCGAGAAAGCGACAGAGAGCAACACCAATGATTTGCCCACAGCCAACACGGACACCAGCTTTTCTCCAGACCAATGGGAAGGCGTGAGTCGTGATTCGCGCGGTGTCTTCATCTCGAAGGAGAGCAACGACTGAGCGCCAAGGCAGCACCCTTTGATGATTCACGCCGACTGACGGGCGCCAGTCTTTACTTCCCTATGGCAGGGGCTGTGCTGGAAACCCTAGGCCCACAGGCCAACAATCCGGCCACGCTGCAGTCCTGGCGTGCACATCTTGATGCACTCATCGACATGCTGGGTTGGCCACGCCTTCCCATCACGGTGCGTGTGCATGCCAGCGGCGCTTCCCTTGCGCTGGCAGCGCCGGCGGATCAACTCTTCACCGCGACAGAACTCAACGAATTCGCTTGGTGCACCAGCGTCGGCGACACCGAGTTTCATGCACCCGGCCATCCGGCTGTCAACGATCCCGAGTCGGCGCGTGAAACGCTGCGGCGCTTCAGCCAGAGCGAACGACAACCCAAGGTCATTGCACTCCTCGACGCGGCGCGGGAACACGATTTGCCCGTGCTATTCGACGATGACGCGCTCAGCATCGGCCTTGGCGAACGAGGACGGACATGGCCCTTGGCCACCCTGCCCGATCCCGATCTGGTGCCTTGGGAAGCGTTGGGACGTATTCCCACCGTATTGGTCACAGGATCAAACGGAAAAACCACGACCGTCCGCTTGATTGCCGCCATGTTGCGGGCCAATGGCACCCATGCCGGGCACTCCTGCACGGACGGATTGTTCGTCGACGGCAAGAAGATCCAGAGCGGCGACTACTCCGGGCCGGGAGGCGCGAGAGAAATTCTGCGCCGCGATGACGTGCAGGCCGCCGTTTTGGAAACGGCTCGCGGAGGCCTTCTGCGCCGCGGTCTCGCGTTGGCAGAGGCTGATGTGGCGGTGATCACCAACATCAGCGCCGACCATTTCGGCGAGTACGGCATCCACGATCTGGAAGGACTTGCGCAGGCCAAATTCAGCGTCGCCAATGCGGTATCGGCAAGCGGGTGGCTGGTTCTCAATGCGGCCGACCCATTGCTGCGCGAAAACGCAACGCGTTTCACTGGACGCGTCGCTTGGTTCCACCTCAATGCCGACGATGCTTTGCTCAAGGAAGCGCGTCACCAAGGGGCCATCACCTGCGGGGTTCGCAATGGTCGTCTTTGGCTTGAGGGGCCAGAGGGAACTGAAGACTTTGGCGCGGTGGAAGCCATGACGCTTTCGGTTGGCGGTAAAGCGCACTACAACGTCGCCAACCTCGCTGGGGCGTCGCTGGCGGCCTTCCTGCTGGGAGTCCCTGCCCAGGTCATCGCTCGAACCGCACTGAGTTTTGGTTCCACAGCAAACGACAACGCCGGGCGCCTGCAACGCAGCGTTGTGGGTGGCATCCAAGTGTTTGTGGACTACGCCCACAATCCGGAAGGCTTGCGCGGCCTTTTGCAGATCGCGGCATCCCATCGCGACGATGGTCGACTGGCACTCCTGCTTGGCCAAGCGGGAAATCGTACCGATGAGCAAGTCAGAGAGCTTGCTGCGGCAGCAGCGGCATTCAAACCCGATCTAATCGTGCTCAAGGATTTGGAAGACATGCTGCGTGGTCGCGCGGCCGGCGAAGTGAGCGGCATTCTTCGCGATGAACTGCAGCGCCTTGGCCTGCCCCTTGAGGCAATGCCTGCCTACCTCAGCGAACTGGATGCGGTGCACGCGGCCCTACGATGGGCACGCGCTGGCGACGTTCTCGTGCTGCCGATTCACGGCAGTCGCGCACAGCGCGAAGTCGCTGCGCTCCTCGATGCGCTGCGAGCCACGCACTGGGTTGCTGGAAACGACCTTGCGCCCAACTCCGCGCGAAATACCGACCCAGCGAATCAGCGCGCGATGTAGGGCGCTTCACCGCTGTCGTGGTCGGTCGCATCGCGCACCGCCACGATTTCGGGAATCTTGGTCATCAAGGTTTTCTCGATGCCCTGCTTCAACGTCACATCCGCCATGCCACAGCCTTGGCAACCCCCACCAAAGCGCAGCAGCACGACGTTGTCAGCCGTCACCTCTTCCAAGCGCACGTTGCC
>JAIXVL010000154.1 GCA_027483045.1 Lysobacteraceae bacterium | reverse complement strand
GCCTCTGTTTCACCACGCAGCTTCGCTACTTCTTCAAGCACGCTTCGCAAGAACGCGGGTTCATTTCGCGCGCCACGTCGCTGTGCATCGGGCTGATCCGGGCTGTCGGTTTCCAACAGCAGAAACTCCTTAGGCATCGTCGCCACCGTGCGACGCAGGCGTTGGGCGCGTTCAAACGTGACTGGGCCGCCAATGCCCAAGCAGAAGCCTAAATCCCAGAGCTGCTTGGCCTGTGCCTCGCTGCCAGACCAGCTGTGCACGACACCGCACAGGCCGCCGATACGGCGCAGCGCGAGGATCACCTCGTCCACGGCGCGGCGGGCATGCAGCACCACGGGAAGGGCAAAGTGCTTGGCGATCTCAAGTTGGCGCTGGAAGTACACCCGCTGCAGATCGGGTTCCAAGCCCTCGACGAAGAAGTCGAGGCCGAACTCTCCCACTGCTGCGGGTCTTTCGCGCTCAATCCAAGCGGGCAGGGCATCGAGGTGTTCGAGGCGGTGCTCGGCCAGGTACATCGGGTGCAAGCCGTAAGCCGCATGCAAGCCGGGGCGCAGCGCGCACACGGCGCGCAGGTTTGGCCAGCTGGCAAAGCTCACGGCGGGAACCAACTGTTCCTCCACCCCGGCCGCAGCGGCGCGCGTCAAGACGTCCTCGCGATCGACCTCAAACTCAGGCGCGTCCAGGTGGCTGTGGCTGTCGAACAGCCGCATATCAGCCTTCGCGACGGATTTGATCAGCAGGCAGATCGATGGTGGGTTTGCCAGGCGCTGAGGATTGAGCCTGCGGCTCGGGCGGTAGGCCGCGCTTCTTCCATTGCGACAACAGCAAGGTGGCCAAGCCGAAGAGGACTTCGTCAGCGAAAGGGATGGGGTCGGGCAACACGAGAGTCAGCAGAAAAAGCCCCCCCGTGATCAGGAACAGATGCTTGAAGCGCAGGCGGTTGGCAAAGCTCAAGAGGGGGCCGATCAATAGCGCACGCATGGACACTCTCCGCAATGGACGACCACACAATACACGCGGGAATGAACACAGGAATTGACGTTTCCGCCCTCGTTCAGTTTCGTGGGAGCACCTTCCTGCTCAGCGCGCCGATGCGCTTTTTTCGGAGACCCCCCATGAACAACAAGACCCTGATTGCTGCAGCGCTCGTTTTGTCGGCAGGTGCTGCAGTCGGTGCCTACCGAATGTTTGGCCCGACCTACGCCGATGTGGTTTCGGCCGATCCGATCACCGTGAAGGAGCCCATTCTGGCGAACGTCTTGGCGGCCACGCCGATTACCGAGACCGTGAGCGGTTCGCGCGAAGTCTGCGAAAACCGGACGGTTGAGCGCCGTGCGCCAGAGCGCTTTGGCGACAAGGACGGCATGGTGGTTGGCGCGCTGGTCGGCGGCTTGGTGGGCAATCAGGTGGGCGGCGGACGCGGTCGCGACGCGGCCACCGTCGCGGGGGTGGTGGCAGGTGGCTACGCCGGGCGGGAGATCGACCGCAACCATGCCGGTGGGCGCCGCTACTCAGACACCGTGCGCGACTGCCGCGTGGTCAATGAGCCCAAGCAGAAGGTGGTGGGGTACGACGTTCAGTACGCCCTCGAGGGCGAGGTGAAAAGCCTGCGGGCCGATGAGAAGCCGGGCAGCACCATCCAGTTGGGTGAGCGCGACAAGGTGATCGGTTACGACGTGCGCTGGACCTACGAGGGACAGTCCGGGAACCTACAGATGACCGAAAAGCCTGGACAGCGCCTGCCGATCAAGGATGGCGTGATTGTGCTGTCGGCAGAACCTGCAACGCCCAGCGCCAATAGCTGAGTTCGACTACAATTTGGCAACCCCGAAAGAGGCCGGTTTCCCCGGCCTCTTCACTTTGGTGCCTTCCGCGCCGATCAGCCCCCGAGTCCTGCCATGCCTTTGAATCCGACCGATCTTTTCGACATCCGTTCCCTGCTGAGTGAGGAAGAACGCGCTGTTCAGGATGCCGTTGCGCGCTTCACCGATGAAAAGGTGATTCCGATCATTGGCGATGCGTTCGACCAGGGCCGCTTCCCGAAAGAATTGGTGCCCGAGATTGCCGCTATGGGGCTTTTGGGTTCCTCGCTGCCCGAGCAGTACGGTTGCGCCGGCCTCAATGCCGTCAGCTACGGCCTGATCTGCCAAGAGCTGGAGCGCGGTGATTCCGGCATCCGCAGCTTCGTCTCCGTGCAGAGCTCGCTGTGCATGTACCCCATCTACGCCTACGGCAGCGAAGAGCAGCGCCAGCGCTATCTGCCCGGCATGGCCAAGGGCGAAATCATCGGCTGCTTCGGCCTGACCGAGCCGCACGGTGGTTCCGACCCGGCCAACATGAAGACCACCGCCAAGAAAGACGGCGGCGACTGGGTCATCAACGGCGCCAAGATGTGGATCACCAACGGCAATCTGGCGCAGATCGCCATTGTCTGGGCGCAGACCGACGACGGCATCCAGGGCTTCATCGTGCCGACGGACACCAAGGGCTTCGCCGCCCAAGAAATCCACAAGAAAATGAGCCTGCGCGCCTCGGTCACCAGCGCCTTGTTCTTCGACAACGTCCGCATCCCGGACAGTCAGCGCCTGCCGAACGTGAAGGGCCTGAAGGGCCCACTCGGCTGCCTCACGCAGGCCCGTTACGGCATCACCTGGGGTCCGATTGGTGCGGCTCAGGCCTGCCTGACGGAAGTCGTGAACTACACCAAGGAGCGCATCCTGTTCGGCCGTCCGGTGTCTGCGACCCAGGCTGTCCAGATCAAGATGGCGGAGATGGCCCGCCGCATCACGCTGGCGCAGCTGCTTTCGCTGCAGCTCGGCCGCCTGAAGGACGCTGGCACCATGCAGCCCACGCAGGTGTCGCTGGCGAAGTGGAACAACGTCCGCATGGCCATCGACATCGCTCGCGAAGCCCGCGACATTCTGGGTGGTTCCGGCATCACCACCGAGTACTGCCCGATTCGTCACGCGCTGAATCTCGAGTCGGTCATCACCTACGAAGGCACGGAGACGGTGCACCAGTTGGTGGTGGGTCGCGAACTCACCGGCATCAACGCGTTTTGATTCACCTTGAGCCTCCCGCAAAGGGAGGCTCATCCGGCCTGCCGCGCATGAATCGCCTCGATACCGTGTTGGAAACGCCGCGCCTTCTGCTGCGGGTTCCCACAGTCGTGGATTTTGATCGGTATGCCGAGATGTTCGCCGACGAGTCTTCCGCGGTCATCGGCGGCCCACACGTGCGTTCCGACGCATGGCGGCGTTTTCTGCAAATGCCGGGAGCATGGACGCTGCAAGGTTTCGCCATGTTCTCTGTGATCGAGAAGTCCACTGGCCGATGGCTGGGACAAGCGGGACCCTGGTATCCCGATGGCTGGCCGGGAACGGAAGTGGGCTATGCCTTCCATCCGGATGCGCGAGGGCAGGGCCATTGCACGGAGGCCTGCGCCGCAGCCATGGATTGGGCGTTTGATGTTTTGGGCTGGGACGAAGTGATTCATTCCATCCGTGCAGACAATGTGCAATCGCAGAAAGTGGCGATTCGATTGGGTTCTACCAATCGCGGCCTCGGCCGCTTTACGCCGCCTCACGACGAGCACGCGATCGAAATTTGGGGCCAGACCCGTGACGAGTGGCGTCAGCGACGACTCAAGGGTTTTCGGGGATGAAGCTCCACGGAATGCGTGCCAGCGGAAATTGCTACAAGGCACTGCTTGCGTCTTCCTTGTTGGGTCGGCCTTTGCATTGGATCGAGGTCGATTCCAGTCGAGGCGAAACGCGCACGCCTGCTTTCCTAGCGCTCAATCCGAACGGAAAAGTGCCCGTTTTGGAACTGGACGACGGGCGCGTCCTTGCCGAATCGAATGCAATCCTCTGCTATCTCGCCGAAGGCAGTGCGTTGCTTCCATCGGAAGCGTTTGCACGCGCCAAGGTCTTGCAATGGCTTTTCTTTGAGCAGTACAGCCACGAACCCTATGTCGCGGTTGCTCGATTTATTGCGAAGTTCCTGCCTGCAGACCATCCGCGCCGAGCTGACTTGCCGAGCCTGCGCGAGAAGTCCAAGCAAGCCCTGGCCGTGATGGAAACAGAGCTTTCAAAGCAAGAGTTCCTCGCATCCACCGGTTTCAGCATCGCTGACATTGCGCTGTTCGCCTACACGCACGACGCGCCTGTCGCTGGCATCGACCTCCACGATTTCCCCTCCGTTACCGCTTGGTTGGAGCGCGTTCGCGCACAGCCAGGCTTTATCGCTCAATGAGTCCTATGTCTGCTCTCTACGCTCCCGCCATTCCGCGCCCCATTCCCGCCCGCATGAAAGGGCTCAATCGCGCCGAAATCTGCGATCAGAATTTCAGCGAGTTCGTCAAGGCGTGGGATGGCCCAGTGCATGCGGCACCGGCCTTGGACGCGCCTGTGTTGCCGGATGCTTCCTTAAGCGCTGCGGATTTTCTGCACCTGTTCGAGTCGCAGCTCATCAGTCGCCACCTCGACCTGATGGCGCGCGTGCTGCGCGTTCAGAACAAAGTGTTTTACACCATTGGCTCGAGTGGTCACGAAGGCAATGCCATGGTGGCGCGCCTGACGCGGCACACCGATCCTGCGTTCCTGCATTACCGCTCGGGCGGCTTCATGGCGGAGCGCTTTCGCAAGCTTCCGGGTATGGATCCCATCATGGATTCGGCGCTGAGCTTTGCCGCAAGTAAAGACGATCCGGCCTCGGGTGGCCGTCACAAAGTCTGGGGCAGCAAGCCGCTTTGGGTTCTGCCGCAAACCTCCACCATTGCTTCGCATTTGCCCAAGGCCTTCGGTACCGCCGTGGCCATTGAGCAAGCGCGCCGTATTGGTCACGAACTTCCGATCCCGCAAGACAGTATTGCGATTTGTTCGTTCGGCGACGCCAGCAGTAACCACGCTACCGCGCAAACCGCTTTCAATGCCGCAGCGTGGACGGCGCATCAGAAGTTGCCGGCGCCTGTGCTGTTCGTTTGCGAAGACAACGGCATCGGTATCTCGGTCAAGACACCCACGGGCTGGGTCGCTGATCGTTACCGGAACATGCATGGCCTCGATTACTTCTTCGCTGACGGCCTAGATCTTGCGCAGGGCTATGGCCAGGTGGCGGCCGCGGTCGAGCACTGCCGAAAGACGCGACGCCCGACGTTCCTGCATCTGAAGACCACGCGGATCATGGGCCACGCCGGCACTGATTTTGAGATCGAGTGGCGCTCGTTCGAAGAGCTGGTGCAAGTCGAGGCCAGCGATCCGATGTTGCGCTCCGCCGAAATCGCACTGATGTCCGGCTTGATGTCGAAGGATCAGCTCCTCTCCTTCTACGAATCGATTCGCGCGAAGTGTTTCGAAGCCGCTGACGAAGCCGATCGCCGCCCGAAGATTGAGACGCTCGAGGAGATTATCGCCCCGTTGGCGCCTCATCATCCCGAGATCGTTCATCGCGAAGCCACGCGCAGCGATTACACGGACGCGCGTCTCAAGGCTTTCGGTGGCGAAGCGAAGCTGCCGGAAAAGCAGCCGGCGAAGCATCTCGCGATTCAGATCAATCAGGCGTTGCACGATCTGTTTGCCAAGTACCCGGAGACCTTGCTGTTCGGCGAGGACGTGGCGCAGAAGGGCGGTGTGTATACCGTCACCAAGGGGCTGAACAAGGCGTTTGGTCCGGCGCGCGTGTTCAATACCTTGCTGGACGAAACCATCATCCTCGGCCTGTCGCAGGGTTTCGCGAACGTGGGCATGTTGCCCATGCCCGAAATTCAGTATCTGGCCTACTACCACAACGCCTGCGATCAGATTCGCGGCGAGGCCTGCTCGCTGCAGTTCTTCTCGAACGGGCAATACCGCAATCCCATGGTGGTGCGCATCGCTTCGCTGGGTTACCAGCGTGGATTCGGTGGGCACTTCCACAACGACAACTCAATCGCTGCTTTGCGCGATATTCCAGGCTTAGTCATTGGTTGCCCGAGTCGCGGCGACGATGCGGCCATGATGCTGCGGACCATGACGGCATTGGCGCGCGTCGATGGGCGTGTCTGTGCATTCCTAGAACCAATTGCCACCTACATGACCAAGGACCTTTATGAGGCCGGTGATGGTGGCTGGTTGACGGAGTACCCGGCGCCAGATCGCGCGATCCCGGTGGGTGAGGGCAAGGTCTACGGGGAAGGCGACGACCTAGTGATCTTTACGTTTGGCAACGGGGTTCCGATGAGCCTGCGCTCCGCCCGCCAGATCGAGAAAGCCCAAGGCTGGAAAGTGCGTGTCGTCGACCTTCGCTGGCTGCTGCCGCTCAACGAGGCCTTCATCTGTGAGCAGGCGGCGACGGCTCGCCGGGTGATGGTTGTGGATGAGGGGCGCCGCAGCGCCGGTGTGGGCGAGGGCGTGATTACCGCTCTGGTCGAGGGTGGCTTGGGCGCGAAGCCGCTGGAGCGAGTGGTCGGAGTCGACACTTACACGCCGCTGGCTGGAGCAGCCTTCCTTGTTCTGCCCTCGGAGGCGGATATCGTGACGGCGGCCTCCCGGCTGGCCTGAGGAGCGGGTAAGCTCACAGCCTTGAGGTTTTTGCCATGCCCATCGCCCAAGCCCAGACCATTCTCTTTGCCGACGTGAGCGGCAGCACGCGCCTGTTCGAGACGCTGGGCGATACGGTCGCGCGGCAGTTGATTTCGCATGTGCTGGACGGGCTCTCCAACATCTGTCGCAAGCATGACGGTCGCGTCATCAAGACCATTGGCGACGAGGTGATGTGCGCGTTGCCGCGGGCGCGAGATGGCGTGGATGCAGCCATTGCGATGCAGCGTTATGTCGCTACCGACCCGACCTGCACCGCCAACAAGCTCGGCATTCGTATCGGCTTGCATCACGGCGATTGTTTGCAGGAAGACGATGGCGATGTGTTCGGTGATGCAGTGAACACGGCGTCTCGTGTGGGCGACGAAGCAACCCGCGGCCAAATCGTGACCACGGCCAGCACAGTCGCCGATATGCGTGGCGTGCCTTTCCGTTCCTTGGGCGGCCTGTATGTCTCCGGGAAGGTGGCACCGATCGATGCCGTGGACATCATTTGGCAAGAAAATCCAGGTGGCATGACCATGGTGCAGAGCGCTCTTGGCGTGGGCACCCCGGGCTTGAATGACTTGCTGATTCTCGAGTTCAAGGGCCGCACGATCGAGCTGCGCCCGGTTTCGCAAACGCTGACCTTGGGCCGCGACCCGGCCAGCGGTCTGATTGTCGAGGCCGACTGGGTCAGCCGAAACCACGCAATGATCGAGTATCAGCGCGGCCACTACACCCTGACGGATCGCTCCACGAACGGGAGCTTTCTTCGCATCGATGGCGATGACGAGCAGCGCTTGCACCGCGATGAGGCTAAGCTGCGCCGTTCTGGCGTGATTAGCTTGGGCCGAGATTCAGCAAGCAATGCGGACTTGCTGATCTATTTCCGCTGCCCTTAACGCGGGTCTAGGCTAGAAAAAAGGCGCCGTCAGGCGCCTTTTTTTGTGCTGCGAATCTCGTCGCGCTTAAGGGCGCGGTGTCGCAGGTGCCGCTGTTGTTGCTGCAGGAGCAGGCGCAGGCGCAGCAGTGGCTGGAGCGGCTGCAGGCGTTGCCGCCGGTTCGCCCGCTGGCGCAGCTGGTGTTGCCGCTGGCGCAGCCGTTGGCGTGGGAGGGCGGTAGCCGAAAGAGCTGAGCAGAAGGCGTTCCATGCCGTCATAGGCTGCTGGATCCACATCGACAAAGCGCTCGGTGCGCAATTCGTTCATGACGGCAAACGCCTCTTGGTCGTCATGCAGTTTGAGCAGGGCTTCGATGACCTTTTGCCTCACATCCTGCGGGATGGTGGGTGCGGCGCTGATCACACGACCTGCTACTTCGGTGCTGCGCCAAATCTCGGTCAGAGCCGGGTTTTCGCTGGCCAAATAGCCAGGAAGCAGGGCGGCTTCAACATCGCCCGCAAAGACCAAGTCGGGCCCATCAGACCACTTACTGCTGATGGAGCGCAGTTCAGGCTGTGCCAAGGGGTTTCTGAAGGAATCGAACACCAGTACGTAGCCAAGGTTAGGCGCGCCAAGGCTGGCAACCGTGCGTCCCACAATTCCCTCACGGCCTTCCTCTGCAATCGTAGGGTCAGCGACGGCGATCGCAAACGAAGAGTTTTCCTGAGTTCGGACCAAGGCCACGGCGCCGCTGCGCTTGCGGCGGTAGTCGAAGAAGTGGCCCTCTTCGAAGACGAAGTCTGTCTTGGTGCCGTCACGGAGTTCGCGCCAATGCTGGTTGTAGTTCGGTGCGGTGCGAAGAGTGAAGCGGTGACCCGTGGTCCGATTGAGGTAAGCGATCAGCGGGCGATACACATCGGCCGCCTGATCCGCGGGATATGAGGGCTCCACGGTGAGCGTGTAGTTGGCTGCACTGGCAGGAAGTGCCAGAAGGCTCGCGAAGACTGCGATAGAAACGGCGCCCCAAGCGCCGCGGAACAGCTTGCACATCGTGATCGATCTCCAGATTGCCGAAGCGGGCTCTACTACGCCAAGGCCCGTGGCAGCAGTCTAGAGCTTTTCTTCAGTTTGGGCGCGCCAGACCCTCGGTGGGCAAGGAGAGCGTCACCGACAGCCCCCGAACCTGAGCCTCAGTGCCTGCTGGGGCGGCCAGCACGGCAAGTGAGGCGCGGCCATCGGTGGTCGCTTCG
>JAIXVL010000152.1 GCA_027483045.1 Lysobacteraceae bacterium | reverse complement strand
GCGAGCTGCGAAGCTGGCTCCAGCGAACGGTCCTATTCAAAACGCCTATGGCGCGTGGTTGTGCCGAAACGGTCGTTCGAACGAAGGCTTGCAGGCCTTCGCGAAGGCGCTTGAAGACGATGCGTATCGCTCGCCGGGTCAAGCCCTTGCGAACGCAGGTACCTGCGCGCTCACTTCGGGTCAGCTCGATCTGGCTGAAAGCAATTTCCGTGCTGCGCTGGGCATTGCACCCAACGACGTGCAGTCGCTTGCCGGGATGGCGTCGGTTGAGCAACAGCGCGGAAACGCGTTGGGTGCGCGTGCCTTCCTGCAGCGCCGAGAAGCACTTGGGCCCTTGTCGGGGGCTGAGTTGCAGCTTGGTATCGAGATTGAGACCGCTGCCGGCGATGTGCGGGCAGCGCGTAAATACCAGGACCAATTGACCGCTCAGGCGGAATTGGGTGCCGTTCAGAAGCCAAGCGAATCGGGGAGTTTTCGTCAGTGAGTACGGCAGAACAGAACCTTGGACTGGCGGCGCGCTTGCGCGCGGCTCGAGAAGCACAGGGCCTCGACATCGAGTCGCTTGGGCGAGAACTCAAGATTCCCCAAGCGGTTATTGAGTCGATCGAGCGCGGCGAGTGGTCGCGGCTTGGCGCCCCGGTCTTCATTCGCCACCAGGTGGGGCGCTATTCGCGTCGCTTGGGCGTAGAAGCAGACTTGGACGATCTTGCAAGCAATGTACGTTCGCCCGAACTGCGCTCGCATGTTCCCGCTTCAAGGGCAGGGTGGTTCGTCGATTTCTCGGCACGAAACGCTGCTTACGTCGGCGGATCCTTGCTCGTTCTGCCGTTGGTCTATCTCGCGCTGACCTTCACTCCCTCGGGTCCCGCTCAGGTGCGCGCACTCGACCCAGAACCGCAGACAGTCGCGGCCGCGCCGCCGGCGCTCTTGCCCGAGCCGACGTCCGAAGTTTTGGACACCCCGTCGACCACAATCGCGCCGCCTGTCTCTGAGTCCCTTGCGACGGAAGGCGTGGATGCCGCCGCTCTCCCTCCTGTGTCGCAAGACACCGCGCCTGCGGTTCCTAACGCCGCGCCGACAACCGTCGTCGCTAGCCTCACAGGCGGCAGCATGGCTGCGTCCTCCCAGTCCTTGGAGCTGCGCTTCACAGCCGATAGCTGGATTGAGGTGTTTGGTCGCAACGGCGGAACAACGGAGCAGTTCCTTGCCCGCGCCGGCGAGAACCGCAGCTTCAACGCCGCCGAGGTTGGTCGCGTGACGGTCGGCAATGTCGAAGGGACCGAGGTGCTGTTGAATGGATCGCGCATGAACCTCGACGCTGTCAGGTCCGCGAACGTTGCTCGCTTTGCGCTATCCTCCGACGGCTCGATCGAGGCCGTCGCACGCTAACGCTGCGCGGGGGTCTCGCCCCATCCCCTGCAGTGCCGTGCTTTGACGCGGCTATGGCCTCATGTCCAACGATCACATCGACGAATACGAACAGGGCGAACGCGTCCGCAAATGGCTTCGTGACAACGGCGCCTCCATGTTTGGCGGCATTGCCATTGGCCTAGCCGCAATCGCGGGCTTTCAGTTCTATCAAGGCCAGCAAGACGCCCATCGCGTGGAAGCGGCAAAGCAGTTTGAGCGCTTTGTAACCGCACAGGAGTCTGGCGAGACGGATTCCGCTGAAGGCATCGCTGCGGCACTTGTGGCGGATTACGCTGAGACGCCGTACCCGGCCCTCGCAGCCCTTCGCCGCAGCTCTGCGCTTCTTGCCGACGGCAAGACCGAGGACGCGCTGAAGGCCTTGGACAGTGCAGTGCCTTTCGCGAACGATCCTTCCTTGAAGGAAGTTTTGATCCTGCGAGCCGCGCGCCTGGAAATCATTCTTGCGCGCCACGACGCTGCGCTGAAGCGCCTTGAACAGGTTGATCTTGCCGGCTATGCCGCGCTTCGCGACGAACTCAAGGGCGACGCGCTGGCAGGTCAAGGCAAACGGGATGAGGCGCGTGACGCCTATCAGAGTGCCTTGACCTCGACTGACTCGGCTTCGCCGACCCGCGTTCTCCTCGAGCTCAAGCTGGCAGATGCTGGCGGCTCTACTGGCCCGGAGGCCTGATTCATGCGGAAGCTTATCGGTATCGCCATCCTCTCCACTGTCGCGCTTTCGGGCTGCGGCACGATGCGTGATTGGTTCCGCAGCGACACAGCCAAAGCCAGCGACCCGACTAAGTTGACTGAGATCGCGGGTGCCAAGGAAGTCGACGAACTTTGGTCCGAGTCTCTGGGCGGCGGTGAAAAGCTGCTCGGTCTGCGCCAGCGCCCCGCCAGCGACGGCAGCACCGTGTTCGCTGTGACTGATGATGGCGAAGTGCGCGCAATCGACATCGAAACCGGCAAGACGCGCTGGGAACGCAGCCTCGAAGAAGCGTCGAACACGCGTGGCTGGAAGCTTTGGAAGAGTGGTGTGCTCGAAGGCGGTATCCAGTCTTCCGTCGGCTTGGGCGATGGCTTGGTGGTCGTGACCGGTCGCACCGGCACGGTTTTCGCGCTCTCCTCGGAAAGTGGCGAGCCTCGCTGGGAGGCAAAGGTCAATGCGGAAGTGTTGGCAGCGCCACTGATCAGCCGCGGCACCGTCATCGTTCGCTCGCAGGACGGTCGCGTGACCGCTTTGGATGCAGCTG
This sequence comes from Lysobacteraceae bacterium, assembly GCA_027483045.1. Classification (GTDB taxonomy): domain Bacteria; phylum Pseudomonadota; class Gammaproteobacteria; order Xanthomonadales; family Xanthomonadaceae; genus Silanimonas. Next base: position 1,784 of record JAIXVL010000152.1, on the reverse strand, counting down.
ACGGCAAGCAAAAGTGGGCGGTGGATCGCGCCATCCCGACGCTTAGCTCGCGCGGCGCGAGTTCGCCGGTTGCTGCAGCAGGCCTCGTCGTTGTGGGTAACGATGACGGCACTGTCGTAGCGCTTCGCCAAGAAGATGGGGCACCCGTGTGGGAAGCCCCCGTGGCAGAGCCGGAAGGCCGCAGTGAGCTGGATCGCTTGGTCGATGTGGATGGTGATTTGGCCGTCGGCGCAGACGCCATTTATGCCAGCAGCGTGCGCGGCATCACCGTGTCGATTTCGTTGGCAGGCGGGCAGGTCGGCTGGACCCGCGACAACGGTGGCGCCAACAGTCTGGACTTGACCGGCGACGGCGTGTTGCTCGCCGACAAGGGCGGCACGCTCTGGTCGCTGGATCGCGCGAGCGGCAGTGCCTTGTGGCGCAATGAATCGCTGCTTCGCCGTCAACCCACCGGACCTGCTTTGGCGGGAAGTCTGGCCGTGGTCGGTGACGTGGAAGGCTACTTGCACTGGTTCGACCCGCAGACCGGTGAGATCAAGGCTCGCACCAAAGTCGGCAGTGCACGGATCTTGGCCACCCCCTTGGTGACCTCGACCGGCATCGTTGTGGCCGTCACTGACGAAGGTCGCCTCGCGGCCTTCCGCGTCATCGAGTAATTCATGCTGCCGTTGGTCGCACTCGTAGGTCGGCCTAACGTCGGCAAAAGCACAATTTTCAACGCGCTAACGCGCACGCGGGATGCGCTGGTCCACGACCAGCCCGGCGTGACGCGAGATCGTCATTACGGCGTGTGCCGTCTAGACGCGGAGCGCCCGTTCGCCATCGTCGATACCGGCGGCTTGTCTGGTGACGAAAGCGGCCTTGCCGGCGCTACCGCAAAGCAAGCACGCGCCGGCGTCGATGAGGCGGATGTCGTCGTCTTCGTCGTCGATGCGCGTGAGGGCTTGGCCACGCTCGATCGCGAGATCGTTTCCTGGCTGCGCAAGTGCGGCAAGCCGCTGATTCTGGCCGTCAACAAGACGGACGGCTTGGACGAAGAAGAATGCCTCGCCGAGTTTTCGCGCTTTGGCTTTCCTGAGATGCTGCCCATGGCTGCATCGCATCAGCGTGGTGTGTCCGATCTGGTCGACATGGTGCAAGCGCACCTTGTTCCTGATCGCGATCTGTCGCTGCTGGAAGATGACCCGGAACGCATCCGCGTCGCTTTTGTGGGCCGCCCCAATGTGGGCAAGAGCACGCTGGTCAATCGCATGCTGGGCGAGGAACGCATGATCGCGTCCGACGTTCCGGGCACGACGCGTGACTCCATTGCTGTCGATCTTGAGCGCGATGGCCGTTTGTATCGTTTGATCGATACCGCGGGCCTGCGCCGCCGCGGCAAAGTCGATGAAGTCGTCGAGAAGTTCAGTGCGTTCAAGACTCTGCAATCGATCGAGCATTGCCAGGTCGCAGTGGTCCTGATTGACGGCACCGAAGGCATGACCGATCAAGACGCCACCGTGCTTGGCCATGTGCTGAATGCGGGTCGCGCATTGGTGATCGCCGTAAACAAGTGGGATGGCTTGTCCACCTATGAGCGCGATCAGAACCGGGCGCTTCTTGAGCGCAAATTGACATTCGCGTCGTGGGCCGAGCAAATCACCATTTCCGCGCTGCATGGGACTGGGCTTCGTGAGCTCTTCCGCGCAGTGAATCGGGCGCACGCCTCAGCCACAAAGCGGTTCTCCACGTCGGAAATCAACGCGGCCTTGGACGTGGCGTATGAGTCCAACCCGCCGCCGTCT
>JAIXVL010000016.1 GCA_027483045.1 Lysobacteraceae bacterium | reverse complement strand
CCGGTATCCTGGCAGATCGGGCGATGCCCTTCGGCACACATGCGCGAATTGATGAGGATCTGCGCCATCGCGTCCTTCGCCGCGGGGCTTTCTTCCTTCTCGTACGCGACCGCCAAAGCCTTGATGTAGTCGACCGGGTGGTAATAGCTGATGTACTGCAAGGCGTCGGCGACGGACTGAATGAAGTCCTCTTGCTTAATGACGGTCATGGCGGCTTGGAGTGAAGGTTCGGGGCTGAAAGTGTACTTCAGCACCCACCCACGGCCGCGCGCTACCGGCGAATCAACCAGCGAATCGCAGCCAACGTTCGGCTTCTGCAGCCGAACCAAACACCTGAACCTTCAAACCCATTTCCTGAGCATCCATCTGCGTGGCTTCGTAGTGCGCCACGCGGTCTGCCGAGCGCGCCACATAAGCCCAGCGACGCCCCGAAATTCCACTTTCGAGTAATCGTTGGATGAATCTCTGGCGCTGCTCACCGGTCAGGGGCTCATCGTCCATCAGGTCCACCGCCAAGATTCGTTCTAGGCGATGAGCAATCGCAAGGTCCTGAACCGCCTTCCAGCAACCGATCATCTGCTCGGGTGTCCCTCGACTGCCGAGAAACTCAACCTTCAGCACGTCGGCGTGATTGCACCAACGCAAGCGAGCAGGCTCCATGCCGGGAATGTCCTGCCACTTGCTGGTCGTCACTGGCGCCACTCCTCCAAGCCTTCGCGGTCGCAAGTAGTCACGAAACTCGGGCGAGCGCGCATCAGGTCAATGAAGCGCTTCAGCGCCGGCCATTCGGTCGCAGGCTTGGGCATGTTGCGCGACCAGCGGCACAGCATGGCCAACATGAAGTCGGGCGCACTAATGCGATCACCCAGCAGATAAGGGCCGTGCGCCGCAAGGTGAGCGTCGATGCGATCGAACATTTGGCCGATGCGCTGGCCCGCGACCTGCTTCGCCTCCGCCGCAGCGGATTCACCCGCCGCTTCATGCGGATAGAACCAATGACGGAACGGCGGCTGCAGCGCATTCACCAGCTGCAGCATCCACTGGTAGGCCAAGCCGCGAGCGGCGGTGCCCGTGGGAGGCAGAAAACCCGCTTCGGGGTAACGGTCAGCGAGCATCAGCATTAACGCGCCGGATTCGGCAAACGCCTGACCATCCACAATCATGGTGGGCACCACACCCGCCGGATTCAGAGCCAAGTACTCGGCGCTGCGTTGCTGACCGGCACCTAGGTCCACACGGCGCAGTTCAGGCGCGTGGCCGGCATCCAGCAGCATCCAATGCACACCGAAGCTTGCTGACCCCGGCGAGAAGTAAAGAATATCCATCGGCACCTCGAAGATAGGCGATGAGTGTGTCCGAGCCCAATGAAAAGGCCAAGTGATTTGGTGCAAAGCAGCAAGGCACGGCCATTGCGCGGACCTCGGGACGAAAAAGGCCCTGGATCACTCCAGGGCCTCGGGTGAAACCGGATCGCGAGCGATCAGTCCACCTGCACTTCTTCTGCCTGTGCACCCTTCTGGCCCTGCACGACCTTGAAGCTCACGCGCTGGCCTTCCTTCAGGGTCTTGAAGCCGTTACCCGTGATGGAACGGAAGTGCACGAAGACATCTTGGCCATTTTCCGGCGTGATGAACCCGAAGCCCTTGGCATCGTTGAACCACTTGACGGTTCCGAACTGACGATCCGACATTGCTTTACTTCCTCAAAACATGGCTGGTGAGAAACGGCAGGCCAATTGCCCGACGTTGCTGCTTGCCCGCGGGAACGTTGCAATCACTTACAGGTCGTCCGGTACGGTTTGGCCGGTGGCGTTTTGGCGCCTACCGACTGGGGCAGCGCTTTTACAGTAACCCGAGCCTGAACGAAATGTAAGGGGCCGTGAAGATGCGATCTGTTTCGCAGATTTTTGGGGCCAAGAAACGTGGGGGCACCGGGATTTAGTCCGGATTGAAAGCGCAGCGGCCGCCGAATGCGACAATGCCGCTTTCCGTTTGCTCGGGTCGGCATGTCTAGCCCCTCTCCTTTCATCACCGAAACCATCATCGACGTCCGCCATTGGACGGATGCCTACTTCAGCTTCACCTGCACGCGCGACGATGGCTTTCGTTTCGAGAACGGGCAATTCGTGATGATCGGGCTGGAGGTTGAGGGCCGGCCGCTGATGCGGGCCTACTCCATCGCCAGTCCGAACTGGGATGAGCACCTGGAGTTCTTTTCGATCAAGGTCCAGAACGGCCCCCTTACCTCGCGCTTGCAACACATCAAGCCAGGCGACTCTCTGCTGCTCTCACGTAAGCCCACAGGCACTCTGCTCATCAGCGATGTGCATGCGGGAGGCAATCTGTACCTGCTCTCGACAGGCACTGGGCTCGCACCCTTTCTCTCCATCATTCGCGACCCAGAGACCTACGAGCGCTTCGCCAAAGTCATTGTGACCCACGGCGTGCGCAATGCTGAGGACTTGGCCTACCGCGACTACATCGAGCGCGAACTACCTCGCCACGAGTATCTGGGCGAGCAAGTGCGCAGCAAATTGCTGTACTACCCCGCCGTCAGTCGCGAGCCTTTCGCGCATCAGGGGCGCATCACGGAACTCATGGCCAGTGGCCAGATGCAACGCGATTTGGGCCTTCCCGAGATCAACCCGGAAACCGACCGCGCCATGATTTGCGGCAGCCCGGGCATGTTGGCTGACTTCCGGAAGCTGCTCGATGCGCGCGGCCTCTCAGCCTCACCAAAAATCGGACAGCTCGGGCACTACGTTTTCGAACGGGCCTTTGTCGAGAAGTAGTCGCCGCGAGCACACCGAGCTGACATCGCTAGGCGCAAGCTGAAATTCCGATCACCGGAGACAGCCCGTGAACACCTCATTCATATGCCAATCGCGACTCTGGTGCAGCGCCCGCGTCGTCTCTGCCGCGATCTTGCTGTGTGCATCCTTTGGAGCTCGCCCCGCCATGGCCACTGAAGAACCCGCCTATACGGTCGCGAGCGAGTTGGCACCCGGCATCGAGCTTCGTGACTACGCGCCCATGCTGATCGCTGAAGTTGAGGTGCGCACCAACGACTTCGCTGAAGCCGGCAACGCAGGCTTCAAGCCCTTGGCCGACTACATCTTCGGCAACAATAGCCGCCGCGACCGCATCGGCATGACCGCGCCCGTCCAGCAGTCGGAGGGCGAGCGGATTGGCATGACGGCGCCGGTGGGACGCACCGAGACGGCAGAAGGCTGGCTTGTAAGCTTCGTGATGCCCGCTCGCTACACGCGAGAGACGCTTCCCGAGCCGCGCGACCCGCGCATCCGCGTACGCGAGGTGCCTGCGCGCATGGTGGCAGCGATTCGTTTTTCAGGTCGGTGGCGCACCGAGAGCTTTGCCGAGCATCAAACTCTGCTGCTGGAAACGCTCGCCAAGGCCAAACTTCAACCCAAGGGCGCGCCGTGGAGCGCTCAGTACAATCCGCCGTGGACGCCAGGCTTCATGCGTCGCAACGAGATCCTTGTTGAGATCGAGCGCACTCAATAAGGCTTAGGCCAAAGCCTTCTCGATGTCCTTGCGCAGGCTTTCCGGTTTGTCAGTCGGCGCATAGCGCTTCAGTACTTGGCCATCGCGGCCAATCAGGAACTTCGTGAAGTTCCACTTGATGCCTTCGGTACCCAGAAACCCGGACTTCTCACTCTTCAGCCACGTATAGAGCGGATGGGCTTTCGGACCATTCACGTCCACCTTGGAGAACATCGGAAACGTCACGTCGTAGGTCAGCGAACAGAAGTTCTTGATCTCGTTTTCGTCGCCGGGCTCTTGGTGGCCGAACTGATCGCACGGGAAACCCAAAACCACAAAGCCCTTATCGCGATACTCCTGCCAAATCGTTTCTAGGCCGGTGTACTGCGGCGTGAAACCGCATTTGCTCGCCGTGTTCACGATCAGCATGGCTTGGCCTTTGTAGGTCTCCAAGGCCTGCTCCATACCGTCGATGTCTTTTGCACGAAAATCAAAGGCGCTGGGCATGGGAAAATCCTCGTTGGCAGAACCCTAAGACTAGCGCCTCGCCGCACCCAGCGGTAACCGGGAACCCAAAAAAGCGAAAGGCGGCCCGAAGGCCGCCCTCGCGTGAATCCCAACGCATCTCAAGACTTAGAAGCTCGCCTTGAACTCCAAGCCCCACGAACGCGGCTCGTTGATGAAGCCGAGGCGATTGTTGAAGTCGATACCGCCGACTGCTTCCACTTCGTTGAGGATGTTGCGGCCATAAGCCGCCACTTCGTACTGACCCCAGACGTAACCCAAGCGCACGCCGCCTTCCAGCAAGGGCGCGCCGGTGAACACCGACGACTCATACAGGAAGAAGTTCACTTCGCTGCGGTACGCCCAATCGGTGTAGACGTACAGCTCGGCGTTGTTCTCGAGCGGGATGCCGTAGCGGGCAGTGAAGTTGGTGCTCCACTCCGGAGCGTTCGGCAGCGGATTGCCATTGATCAACGCAAGAGTTGCACCACCGCGGACGATGGTCGGATCGGTCACCAAGCAGCCCGTCGGGTTGCCGCAGATGCCGACGGCCAAGTTCGCGTCTCGGATCTCGCTCTTGTTGTAGCCGGTGCCGAAGGTGACCAACATCTGATCGGTCAGGTAGGCCTCTAGGTCGACTTCGAAGCCGCGCAGCGAGGTCTCGTCGGCGTTTAGCAGGCTGTTGAAGTTGGCGATGCCACCAACAGCAGTCAACTGCTGATTATCGACCGTTGCGTTGAAGGCAGACAGGTTGATGCGAGCGCGGTTGTCGAACAGCGCAACCTTCATGCCGGCCTCGTAGGACAGCACTTCCTCGGAGTCGGCGACGGTCACGAGCTGGCTAGCCGGCAGCGACGCGTTGGCGAAAGCCAAGCGACCCTGGATGGCGGGAGCGCGGAAGCCCTTGGCCACGCGGGCGTAGACATTCACATCGTCGGCCACCGTCCAGGTACCTGCGAGATCCCAGCTGACGTTCTCGTCCGAGGGATTCACGGTGATCGGGGCGATGGGGGCGCCACCGAAAGCGCCGAACAGGCGACGTGCGGTGAAGTCCTTCTCGTCTTCCGTATAGCGCAGGCCGCCGCGCAGCACGAAGGTGTCGCTCACAGCCCAGTCGACCGAGGCGAAGGCCGCCCAGGCTGTGTTGTCCTGACGCTGGGTCGCTAAGGCATTGGGAACGCCGCCAGCCAAGGTGTCGTAGCTGATGCTGTCGATATCGGCCTGGTCCTTGAACCAGTAGAGACCGCCCTGCCAATTCACAGCGTTGTTGCCATTGGAGGCGAGGCGAAGTTCCTGCGTGTACTGCTTCACCTTAGCCGCATCGCCGGACTCTGCCGGGAACGGGATCAGGCCGGGACCGCCGCCGGTCGGCAGGAAGACCGCGCCGAAGCCGCCATCGATGTCACCGCGCGAAGCCAGGTCACCCTGGTTCCAGCTGCTGATCGAGTAAAGAGTGGCTTCACCGAGGTTCCAGCTCATGCGCAAGGTGGCGCCGTCGGTGTCCAGCTCCTGCTGGTTCAACGCGTCGATAGCGACCTTCTCAGGGTCGAAGCCCGGCACCAAGCGGCCGTCGGCACCCAGAATGTTGGCGCGGAACAGGCGCGCCGTGCCGTCCAAGCGGCGCGACTGCACACCGAACAGGGCGTTGAAGTCGTCACCCGCCTGCAGCATCAACTGACCGCGGAAGGCCATGTCTTCGTAGCCTTCCAAGCCTTTGTTGCGGCGCGTGCCGGCAAAGGTGTTGTCCACGAAGTCGCCACGGCTCTGGTAGAGCATCGACGCACGACCCGCGAGGGTGTCGCTCAGGCCGCCACCGATGGCGCCTTCGGCCTTCACGGTGTCATGGCTGCCGTACGACACGCGGCCATAGCCGCTGTTCGTGAAATCAGGGCGCACGGAATCAAACTTCACCACACCAGCCGGCGTGTTGCGGCCGAAGAGCGTGCCCTGCGGGCCGCGCAGCACTTCGATGGAGTCAACGTCGAAAACCGGGAAGCCCTTGAGCGTGACGTTCTCGAGCACGACATCGTCGTACACGATCGAAACGGGCTGCGAGGCGTTCAAATCGAAATCGGTGTTGCCCAGGCCGCGAATGTAGAAGCGCGGGAACACGCGACCAAACGACGATTCCACGTTCAGGCTGGGCGCGCGTGCCGCCAAGAAGCGCACGTCATCGCCACCGGAACGAATCACATCAAGCTTGTCGCCATCGAGTGCCGTTACGGCAATCGGCACGTTCTGCGCGTTTTCTGCGCGACGCGTAGCGGTCACGGTAATGGTGTCGAGTGTGGTGGCGTCGGTGGCTTTCTCGGCAGGCGCCGCTTCTTGAGCCAAAGCAAACGCAGGCAGGCTAAGCGCAATGGCCAAGGCCAGGGTGCTGCGGGTCAGACGGGTGTTCGAAATGGGGTACATCGCTCGGTTCCTTGGAGACGAATTGAAAGAGGGTCGGCAGCGTCCTGGCCGCAAAAACAAAAACCCCCGCGCCTAAACGCAGGGGGGTAATGCAAGTTTAACATCGATGTGCTGGAGCCCAAACTCAGGCTCCGGACGAGCTTCAGCCGTGGTCGTGGCCGCCGGCACCATGCACGTGGCCGTGCAGCACTTCCTCAACGCTGGCCTCGCGCACTTCCACGACTTCAATGTCGAAGTGCAAGGGCATGCCGGCGAGCGGGTGATTGGCGTCAATGGTGACGGTCTCGTCGTCCACCGACTTCACTACGACGGTGATCGGGCCCATCGGGCCTTGCGCCTCGAACTGCATACCGGGGGCAATTTCGGCGTCCTGCGGAAACGCAGCGCGCGGAACCGCTTGAAGCATGTCGGGGTTGCTCTCGCCGTAGCCCTCGGAAGGCTGCACGACGACCTGAAACTTGTCGCCGGCAACGCGACCTGCCATGGCCGACTCAAGACCGGGAACGATCTGGCCAACGCCGTGCAGGTAGGGCAAGGGCTCGCGGCCGCGCGAGCTGTCAATGACCTCGCCCTGCGGGCTGGTCAGCGTGTAATGGAACGAAGCAATGGTGCGCTCTGCAATCTGCATGAAATTCTCCTCTCAAAAGAAAAACCCCGGGCATAGGCCCGGGGTTTGACACGCTTGCACGTGGGTGCGGCTTAGATCGCCTGGACGGCGTCAGCCTGCAGACCCTTCGGGCCCTTGACGACGGTGAAGCTGACCTTCTGGCCTTCCTTCAGGGTCTTGAAACCAGCGCCCTGGATGGAACGGAAGTG
>JAIXVL010000104.1 GCA_027483045.1 Lysobacteraceae bacterium | reverse complement strand
GTGATGCCGCTGCGTCTGTAACGGCGCGAAATGGTTTGCTGTGTTCGACGCCCGGCTGGTCCGGGCGTCTTTGTTTAGGACGTGCGCTGGGGTGTATCCGTGCAGTTGAAGCGACTCGAAGTGACGAACTTTCGGTGCTTGCGTGCCGTTGAAGTCGCGCTTCCTTCCCAGGGGGCCTGGTTCGTCGGGCGCAATGGCGCCGGGAAGACGAGCATTCTGGAAGCTGCTTGTCTGCTGGGTTTCGGTCGGAGTTTTCGCGGCCGGGTGGCGGACGGGTTGATTCGCCAAGGCAATCCCGACTTGCAGGTGGTTGCGCATTGGGTCGACGACGCGACGCGTTCGCGCGTGGCGGGTTTGCGCCATTCCGGTGAGTCTTGGGAGGGCCGTGTGGATGGTGCGGCGGTGTCTACCTTGTCTGAGCTGGCCGCACCCTTCCCGGTATTGGTGTTCCATCCGGAGTCTTCCGGTTTGGTGACTGGGCCAGCGGAGGAGAGGCGGCGGGCGCTGGATTGGTTGGCGTTCCACGTGGAACATCGTTTCTCGGAAGTCTCTCGGCGCTACAGCCGGGCGCAAAAGCAACGAAATGCCCTGCTCCGGGCTGGGGCACCTGACGACCAGTTCGACGCATGGGAATCCGAGATGGGCGCCATGGCCGAAGCGCTGTCGGCGGCCCGGGAGTCGGCACTTGGCGTACTGCGTCCCTCTTTCGAATCCGCATGGACGGAGTTAATGCCCGACAGCCAAGCACCAGAGATCGGCTTGAGGCCGGGTTGGCGACGTTCGGAATCTGCTCTGGCGGACCTGTTATTGCTGAACCGTACTCGCGACCGTGAACTTGGCTACACAACGGTTGGACCGCATCGCGCTGATGTCGATTTGGGTGAGCCGCTGGGTGTTGCGTCATCTCTTCTGTCCCGTGGCCAAGCCAAGCTGGTGGCGCTTTGTTTGGTCATGGCTCAGGCCGAGGCCTTGAGGCGGTGGTCCGGCATCCGGGCGGTGCTCCTGCTCGATGATCTGAGGGCGGAGTTGGATTCCGAGCGCTTTAGTCGAGTGTTGGAGTGGATTTCCCGACACGGCTACCAAGTACTGATCAGTGGTACAGCAGTGGACCCCGAAGCGCACGAGCGACTGCCTGAGATGGCGGTGTTCCACGTGGAACAAGGTGAGGTCATGGCTCTTCAGGACCCCCCGGTCGAGCCCGGCCCGGCGCTATAATCGACTCGTTCCAACCCTCGGCTGTGGGGCCTCTAGAGACCCACTGCCCTGCCCCGACTGGGGGGGTTGGCATCCCATCCTGAGCGCCACGGCCCAGCCGTGCGGCGCCGATTCGGTAGCAGAGCATGACGGAACAGACCAGCGACACCCCGAGCACCCCCACTTACGACAGCAGCAGCATCACCGTCCTTCGCGGTCTTGAGGCGGTCGTTAAGCGGCCCGGCATGTACATCGGCGATGTCCACGACGGTACGGGCCTGCACCACATGGTCTTTGAGGTCGTCGATAACGCGATCGACGAAGCCTTGGCCGGCCACTGCGATACCGTCACGGTGACCCTGCATGGCGATGGCTCGTGCTCGGTGTCGGACAACGGCCGCGGCATTCCGGTCGATATCCATAAGGAAGAAGGCCGCTCCGCCGCCGAGGTCATCCTGACCGTGCTGCACGCGGGCGGTAAGTTCGACGACAACAGCTACAAAGTCTCGGGCGGTTTGCACGGCGTGGGCGTCTCCGTGGTCAACGCCTTGTCCGAGAAGCTCTGGCTCGACATCTGGCGCGAAGGCCAGCACCACCAGCAGGAATACGCCCACGGCGCGCCCCTGTTCCCGCTCAAGGCGGTCGGTGCTTCGCAGAAGCGCGGTACCACCCTGCGTTTCCTGCCCTCCCGCGCCACCTTCACCGATGTTGAGTTCCACTTCGACATTCTGGCCAAGCGCCTGCGAGAGCTGAGCTTCCTTAACTCAGGCGTCCGCATCGAGCTCATCGACGAGCGCGGCGAAGGCCGTCACGAATTGTTCGAGTACATCGGCGGCATCAAGAGCTTCGTCGAACATCTGGCGGCAGTGAAAACCCCCCTGCATCCGGCCGTGATCTCCATGTCCGGCGAGCAGAACGGCATCGTGGTTGAGATTGCGATGCAGTGGACCGACGCCTATCAAGAGACGGTGTACTGCTTCACCAACAACATTCCGCAGAAGGACGGCGGCACGCATTTGGCCGGCTTCCGCGCTGCGCTGACGCGCAGCCTGACGCAGTACGTTGAGCGCTCCGGCGTGGCGGCTAAGGCCAAGGTGGCCTTGTCCGGTGACGACATGCGCGAAGGCCTGATCGCGATCATCTCGGTGAAGGTGCCCGACCCCAGCTTCTCCAGCCAGACCAAAGAAAAGCTGGTCAGCTCGGACGTGAAGCCGGTGGTGGAATCCATCGTGGGAACGCGCCTGCAGGAGTTCCTGCAAGAGCACCCGTCGGAAGCGCGCATGATCACCGAGAAAGTGGTCGACGCCGCCCGCGCCCGCGAGGCCGCTCGCAAGGCGCGTGAACTGACCCGCCGCAAGGGCGCGCTCGACATCGCTGGCCTGCCCGGCAAGTTGGCGGACTGCCAGGAAAAGGATCCGGCACTTTCCGAACTCTTCATCGTCGAGGGTGACTCGGCAGGCGGCTCGGCCAAGCAGGGCCGCAATCGCAAGACTCAGGCCATCCTGCCTTTGAAGGGCAAGATCTTGAACGTAGAGCGCGCGCGCTTCGACCGCATGTTGGGCAGCGCCGAAGTCGGCACGCTCATCACGGCACTCGGCTGCGGCATCGGCAAAGACGAATACAACCCGGACAAGCTGCGTTACCACCGCATCATTCTGATGACCGACGCCGACGTCGACGGCTCGCACATCCGTACCTTGCTGCTCACCTTCTTCTACCGACAGATGCCGGAGTTGATCGAGCGCGGCCACATCTACATCGGCCTGCCGCCGCTCTACAAAGTCAAGCAGGGCAAGACCGAGCTCTACATGAAGGATGATTCGGCGCTCAATGCATATCTGATTCAGAACGCGATTGATGGTGCGGAATTGGTGCCGGCGGCCGGTGCTCCGCCGGTGCGTGGCGCCGCGCTCGAGTCCCTCATGCAGTCGGTGGCACTGGCTCAGGCCACCGTGGAACGCCATCGCTATCGCGTGGATGGCGCTGTGCTGGAAGCCCTTTATCAGGCCGAGCCGCTCACGCCTGCGCACTTCACCGATGTGGCCCGCTTGAATAATTGGTGCGATGCACAAAATCGCCACCTCAAGGCCACTGGCTTGGGCAAGCCGCGCTATCAATTGCGTGGACAGGTGGAAGAAGGTGATCTCCCCGGCGCGCTGATGATCGAGAAGCAGCATCACGGCCTGACCAGCACGCAAACCATCGCCGCTGCGCAGCTTTTGCATGGCGAGTTGAAGCCGCTCACCGACACCGCGCATCGCCTCGCCGAGTTGGCCTTGGGCGAAGGCGCAACGGTGAGTCGCGGCGGTAAGCAGCAGCTCCTTCGCGACTTCGCTTCTGCACAATTGTGGTTGTTGGAAGAGGCCAAGCGTGGCCGCACCATGCAGCGATTCAAGGGTCTCGGCGAAATGAATCCCGAGCAGCTCTGGGATACCACGGTCAATCCGGAAACACGCCGCTTGCTTCGCGTGCGCATCGAAGACGCCATTGCCGCCGATCAGATCTTCTCGACCTTGATGGGCGATGTGGTGGAACCACGCCGCGCCTTCATCGAAGACAACGCCTTGCGCGTTGGCAATCTCGACGTCTAATCACGTCTCCGCGATGCAGGCACCCATCGCGCTGACGGGCCGGCCGCTTTCTTTGGGCCGGCTCCTCGCTCACACGGCGATCGATGCCGTCGCTGCCGCTGCGGTGGTTCTGGGCTTTGTCTTCCTACTGAGCGTCGGATTGGGCATCGCGCAGAAGAGCGGCGTTGATCTGGGTCCTGCAGATCCGCTCTTGCGAGGGTTGCCCGTACTGTTGGTGCCACTGTCCCTGTTTGGCACCCTGCTCGCCGGCGCTCTGCTTTGGCTAGTGCGCCGCCCCGCCCTGCCGCTTGTCACCGTGCCCTGGCGCATGCGGACCGTCTTGCTGATCTTGGTCATTGCCGTGTTGATGCAAGCCGGCGCGATTGCCCTGAGTGCTGCCGCGCGGCATTTCGGCAGTGACATCACCGGTTCGAACATCGCCGTCGTGCTTGCGGCGTATGCCGAGGCCCCGGTTCTCACCCTCTTTGCCGCGGTGCTTATCGCTCCGCTGGGGGAAGAACTGATCTTCCGTCGCGTGCTCCTCCATCGCTTTGCGCAGGCCGGCCGCAGCACCTTGGGCCTCGTGTTGACCAGCGTGGGCTTCGCCCTGATCCATGAGCCTTTGCCGGGCAGCGAAGGGCTCTTCGCCTGGCTTCTCAAGCTGTCGACCTACGCACTGCTCGGCTTTGGCTTTGGGCAGATGTATCTGCGCACGGGCCGCTTCGACGCCGCGGTCTTGGGCCATGTTTTGGTCAATGCGTTCGGAATGGGTGCCTTGTTGCTGGGTGCCGGCGCCTAACGCGCAGTCTCACAGCGCCTAAGCGGTCGGCTACACTGAACGCAGGCTGCGAACGACCGTGACGCAGCGCTCGCCACGGAACGCCGAATGAGCAAGCGCCACCTTTACTACCTCGCCTTCGCCATCTTTGCGCTCGCCACTGCGGCGATCGTCTACAAGTGGCAAGTGCTCAAGTTTCCATTGCAACCCGATCAGACCGTGCAGGTCTGGACGGTGCAGGCGCACGTGGAGTACCAACCCAAGCGCCGAGCCAATGCGCTCACGCTGCAACTTCCCTACCTCACGCCGGGTTGGATTGTTCTCGACGAACGTTTTGTCGCACGCGGCTACTCCAAGATTCCCGAGCGCGAAGCGCAAGGCCGCGAAGTGCAATGGGCCACCCGCAACGCGGTGGGTGAGCAAGACTTGTACTACCGCGCCACGGTGGTGCGTTCGCAGCTGAAGCAAGACACCCTGCTGCCGGAGTTGGAGCCCGAGCTTCTGACGCCGCCGGTGCTCGAAGAGCCCTACGCTGCGGCCGCCCAAGCGCTGCTCGATGAAGTCCGCGACCGATCCTCTGGCGTTCCCACGTTTGCGCGCGAGCTGATTCGCCGCCTCAACGAAAACCCCGACGAGGGCGCGCAGCTTCTTCTCGATCGCTACGCGCGCGACAGCAACACCGGCAACGTGTCCGATGAAGCGCGCACCCGCTTCTTGGTGGATCTCCTCGCCATCCGCAACATTCCGGCCCGCTTGGTGCATGCACTCAGTCTTCCGCAGGGCGGCGTTGAGGGCACGGCCAAGATCGAAACTTGGTTGCTCGTGCACACCGGCGCGGAGTGGCTGATCCTCGACCCGCGCACCGCCGCCGAGGGGCTGCCGAAAGACTTGCTGCTCTGGAACGTTTCTCCCGAGCCGCTGCTCGCGGTGGACAGTGATGCCACGCCTGCGCTGATGTACACCGTGAGCTACAACCTGGCCGATGCCATGGCCATGGCACAGCGCCGACTGGAAGTGCAGGACGCCGACTACATTCGCTGGTCGCTCCTCTCGTTGCCGCTGCAGGCACAAGAGGTCTACAAAGTCCTGCTGCTGGTGCCGATTGGCGCCTTCATGATGCTGTTGCTGCGCAACCTCGTGGGCGTCAAAACCTACGGCACCTTCATGCCGGTGCTGGTGGCTTTGGCCTTCCGCGAAACCGCACTCGTCGCGGGCGTGACGCTTTTTGTCTTGGTCGTGAGCAGTGGCCTGTTGGTGCGCTTCTACCTTGAGCGCTTGCGCCTGCTCTTGGTGCCACGCCTCACTGCCATCCTGATTTTGGTGGTGCTGTTGATGGTGATGATCAGCGTCATCGCCAACCGCCTCGGCATTGAAGTGGGTCTGTCGGTGGCCTTGTTCCCCATGGTCATCATGGCCATGACCATCGAGCGCATGTCTGTGGCCTGGGATGAGCGCGGCGCCGGAACCGCCATCAAGGAAGGCGTCGGCACGGTCGTGGTGGCCGCCTTGGCCTACCTCGTCATGAGCTGGGATCGCTTGGAACACTTGATCTACGTGTACCCGGAATTCTTGCTCTATCTCTTTGCTGCCGCGTTGCTGCTGGGCCGCTACTCGGGCTACCGCTTGACCGAGTTGGTGCGTTTCCGTGCTCTGGCACGTGATCCCGATCCGATCACTCCACCGCCCGCCGACGCCCCGGCCGTGGCTGAGGCGCCCAAGGCCTAACGCCATGCTCTGGAACCCGCTCGAGGTCGCGCGTCGTCTCCGCAAGGTCGGTTTGATTGGCATCGGCCAACGCAATGCCGATTACGTGCTGATGCACAACCCGCGCAAGTACTATCCGCGCGTCGACGATAAGCTCATCACCAAGAAGCTGGCCTTGAAGGCCGGTCTTCCTGTGCCCGATCTCTATGCTGTGGTGCGCGAAGAGCATGAAATCGCCGAGTTGCACAAAGTGCTCGAAAAGCGCGAGAGCTTCGTGGTGAAGCCGGCCCATGGCTCAGGCGGCGACGGCATCTTGGTGATCAACGGGCGGCGCGGCGACAAATATCGCCGAGCGAACGGCTCGATGATGCCGCGCGAAGAGTTCGAGCATCACCTCTCGAACGGCCTGTCCGGACTGTTCTCATTGGGTGGCCAGCCCGATCATCTGCTGGTCGAGTACTGCGTCCAATTTGATCCGGTCTTCGAGCGCGTGAGCTACAAGGGTGTGCCCGACGTCCGCATCATCGTGTTCAAGGGCTATCCCGTGATGGCCATGATTCGCTTGCCCACGCGACTTTCGGACGGCAAGGCCAACCTGCATCAAGGTGCCATCGGCGTGGGCATCGACTTGCCCACAGGTGTTACCAAGCGCGGCGTCTGGGGCTCTGAGCTCATCCGTGACCATCCCGACACCGAGAACACCATCGTCGGCCTTGAGATTCCCCGCTGGTCCGAGCTTCTGCACATGGCCGCCCGCTGTTACGAGCTCAGTGAGCTCGGCTACATCGGCGTCGACTTCGTTCTCGATCGCGACCACGGCCCGATGATTCTCGAGTTGAATGCACGCCCCGGCTTGGCCATCCAAATGGCCAATGGCAACGGCTTGCACCCGCGACTGCAAAAGGTGGAAGCCCTCATGGCGGAGGGCAGGTTGTCGACGGATCCAGCCGAACGTGTGGCCTTCGCCATTGCGAACTTCCCGACCACGGGCTGAGTGGGCTCGCGAGAAAGCGTTAATTCTGCGTTTGTTCTGCATGTCCATCGCGTGACGCCCCGCGCGAACATCCACGCCAGTCTTGAGTGCGACCCTGCCAAAAGATTACCCTCGCACTCTTCTGCTCGCGCTTGGAGTCACCATGGCCGCTACTCGTCACCTCTTGATCGGCGTTGCCGTGCTCACCGCGGCGCTGTCTGCCGTTCCCGCGCAAGCGCAAAACAGCGGCGGTCGTCAGAGCTACATGGAGCGCCGCGCTGATGAGCGCCGCAACACTCAGGGCGATAAGATCGAGGAGCAGGCCGTTCTTTTTCCGAACGCAACGCGCGCGGAACCGACGGCGAAGGGTTCGTCACGTTTGCAGCGACAGCTCAACAGCATGATTGAGGCCTTGAACGGCGACGACGCACCGAAAGCGCTCGAGCTTGCACAGGAAATCATCGCTAACGAACGAGCGAACGCGTATGAGAAGTCGCTTGCGTACCAGGTGGCAGGAAACTCGTCGGCTGACCTTGATGACTTGCCGGCCGCGATCGAATTCTTGAAGCAGGCGCTCGCCACCAATGGCTTGGACAACAACAGCCACTACTCGGTGATGCAGAACGTCGCTAGCTTCCAAATGAACAACGACCAGCCTGCGGATGCCGTCACGACGCTTCAGCAGTTAATCGCAGAGACGCGTACTGAGAAGCCGGAAATCCACGCCATCCTGGCCAGCGCTCTGTTTCAGACCGAAAACTTTGCGGCAGCCATTGAGAGTCTGAAGAAAGCGCTCAGCTACACCACCGAGCCAAAGGATGACTGGTTGAAGCTGTTGCAGGCCGCCTATGCTGAGTCCGAACAGCCTGCCGAGGCAGTGAAGATCGGCGAGCAGCTGCTCGCGCGTAACCCCGACGATAAGCGTCAGATGCTGGCCTTGGCTTCGAGCTATCTCGACTTGGATCAGGGCGAAAAAGCTGCGGCGATGCTGGAGCAGGCTCGCGCCAAGGGTTTGTTCACCGAAACACGCGATTACCAAGCGCTTTACACCCTCTACTTCAACATCGAAGGTCGGGAAAAAGACGTGATCGGCGTGATTGAGGAAGGGCTTACCAAGGGCATCCTCAAGCGCGATCTGCAAACGCTCAATGCGCTCGCGCAAGCGGCCTACTTCTCCGAAGACATGCCCAAAGCGATTGCCAGCTACAAAGAAGCGGCTGCACTGGATCCCAAGGGCGAGACGGGCCTAAACCTCGCAAAGGTGCTTTCTGGCGAAGCTGAAGACGCCCAAGCGCGCGATGCGGCGAAGGCCGCGCTCGCGAAGGGTGTCGCGAAACCGGGTGAGGCGTGGATGGTGATTGCACGTTCCGAATCCCAGCTCGACAACACGGCCGCCACCCGTGCTGCACTGCAAGAAGCGGCGAAGTATCCGGAGACGCGAGACCAAGCCAACCGCATGCTTCAGCAAAATCGTTGAAGCCTTCACGAAACGTAGCGCTGATTGCGGTATCCAGCGTCGCTTCGATCCCTTAGTATTGACGACCCGCACCCAGCGGTGGTCCAACCAGAGCCGGCTCAACGCATGACGGACAATCGAATCTATAGCACTCCGGTCCCCGCCCCGTTCAGTTGGCCGCGGACGATTGGTATTGCGTTTGCCATCGCCCTGCACGCCGCAGGTGGCTTGGCGTTGATGGTGCCGATCCAGGGCGCTCAGAACGACGACGACGAAGAGAGGGTCACTGCGGTGAACTTCATCGAGCCGCCGCCGCCGCCGCCGCCGCCGCCGCCCCCGCCGCCGGAACCGCCGAAGGTGATCCAAAAGATCATTCAGACGCCGGTGACCCCAACGCAGGTGCCGCCGCCGCCGGAAGAGCCGCCTGTCATTTTTGATGACGCCAACGCACTCGACGTCGAAGCGCCGCCGCCGGCACCGCCCGCGCCGCCGGCCGTACCCGCAGATTTCGCCGCATCGGAAGACATTTCCGGTCGTCGTCTCAACCCGCCCCGTTACCCGCCGCAAGAGGCACGCCGCTGTATTGGCGGTGAAGTGATGCTCCGCGTCACGATCAATGCCACCGGTGCGGTCATGGATGTCGCCGTTGAGAAGTCCAGTCGCAATCGCAATCTGGACCGCTCGGCGATGGACGCTGCACGCCGCTGGCGCTTTAACGCCGGCCTGAGCAATGGTCAACCGGTCGGCGGCACCGTTTTGGTGCCGGTCAACTTTACTCCTCCCTGCTAATCCAACCGAAGGTATCTACGTATGCTGCAGGACATCATCATCACCGTGCCGGCAACGGTCGCTGCTTCGGCCGCTCCAGTCATCACGGACGTGGCGCTCGCCGCCGCCCCCGCACCCGCTGCTCAGACGGTGCAGAACTCTGACGGCGCTGCCGACTTCAGCTTCGCGAATGCCATGCAGCACATGGGCGTCGTCAACTGGGGTGTATTCATCGCGCTCGTCCTCATGTCGGTTGTGGCTTGGTTCTACACCGTCATGAAGGTCATCAAGTACGCCCGCATCAAGGGCCGTGTGGACAACGTGACCGCCAGCTTCTGGCAGACCACGAACGCACAAGAAGCCATCCGCTTCATGGAAGAGCAGCCCACTTGGGAGCCCTTCTCGAAGATCGCTCTGGATTGTGCCCAGGCTGCCGCTCACCACCAGAAGTCGGAAGGCCGTTTGGCCGAAGCTCTGAACCGCTCTGAGTTCATCGACCGCGCATTGCGTCAGGCCGTGGCCCGTGAGTCGGCCACGCTGGAAGACGGCCAGACTTGGCTCGCTACCACCGGCGCTATCGCACCGTTCATCGGCTTGCTTGGCACCGTGTGGGGCATCTTCAACGCACTGGTCGCTATCGGCGCCAGCGGCGAGAGCTCGATTAAGGCCGTTGCAGGCCCGGTGGGTGAAGCCCTGATCATGACCGCCATCGGTCTGGGTGTGGCTATCCCGGCCGTGATCGCGTTCAACTACTTCAACCGCACGAACCGCAAGCTGATCGCGCAGTTCGACAGCTTCGCGCACGATCTGCACGACTTCTTCGCCACCGGCGCCCGCGTGGGCGGCGAAAAGCGCTAAGGGCTCGCCCCTTAAGCGCGGAGATTTCCTATGGCTTTCAGTGCTGATCCAGATGGCGGCGGCGGTGGGTTCACTGAACCCAACGTCGTGCCGCTCGTCGACGTGATGCTGGTGCTGCTGATCATCTTCATGGTCACGGCATCGGTTTCGCAGAATGTGAAGGTGGAGTTGCCGAAGGCGACGATCGACGCACGTCCGCCGGCACCTAAAGTGCCGCCGATCACGCTGTCGGTGCGCTCAGGCGGCGAGATCTTTTGGGGCGATGAGCTCCTTACGGATAAGAGCTTGCTCGACAGCCGGTTGGCAGTGGAAGCACAGAAGACACCTCAGCCCGAGGTTCTTCTTCGTGCCGACAAAGAAACAAAGTATTCCCTGATCCAAGATGCCACTACTCGCGTGCGTGTCGCTGGCATGCGCTCGATCAACTTTGTTTCGGAACCGGAGAGCTGAGCCATGGCCTTTTCCGCAGGGGCTGGTTCGGGCCCGAAGTCCGACATGAACGTGGTGCCCTTGATCGACGTCTTGTTGGTGCTGTTGATCATCTTCATGGTCACAGCCCCCACGCCTTCGTCGATGATTAATGTGCCATTGCCGCAACGCACTCCGCCCACCGACGAAAAGCCAAAAGAGCCGCCGCCGCCGGTGTCTTTGAGGATTACGTCTTCTGGCGAGATTTTCATTAACAACACGCCGACCCCGGTTTCCGCTCTTCAAGACCAATTCGAAGAGATCACGCAATCTCGAACGCAGGTTCTCCCGGCCGAGGAGCAGCCGAAGCTTGAGATTGAAGTTGATATGGACGCCGAATACGAAGTTTTGGCCAAGGTCTTGGCTCGCGCCAAGAACGCGCAGATGGCAAAGATTGCGTTCGTGGACCAAGCCGCTCAGTAAGCTGTCGCCTTCCCACTTCTTCAGTGGGAAAAGCCAACACGCCGCCCTCGAGGCGGCGTTGTTGTTTGTGGTTGGTCAGCCGCCGGTGATGGCTCGATAGCGACTCACGGTTTCGGCCAAGCCATCGATCAGCGCCTCGGCAATCAGGGCGTGCCCAATCGAGACTTCCAAAACCCCGGGCACACCCGCCAAGAAGGCCTTCAAATTGCCTTGCGACAAGTCGTGGCCCGCATTCACGCCCAAGCCCAAGGCTTGGGCGGCGGCGGCAGTACTTGCGCAGTCGGCGAGTGCCTCAGCTGCGTCGCCACGCTCAAAGGCTTCGGCGAACGGGCCGGTGTAGATCTCCACACGATCAGCACCGAACTGGCGAAATGCCTCGAGTCGGGTCTCGCCCGGATCAACAAACAGCGACACTCGGCAACCAATCGCCTTGAACGCGCCGATATGCGCGGCGAGCACGGAAAGGTCACCCTCGGGCGAGATGCCGTGATCGGAGGTGATTTGCCCATCGCCATCGGGCACGAAGGTGACCTGCGCCGGCTTTGCCGACGCCGCCAAAGCCAGCAGTCCGGGATACCCCGCGCGAGCGGGTGCGAAGGGATTACCTTCGATGTTGAACTCGACGTGCGCGGGCAGGTCCGCGGCGATTTCCGCGACATCCTCGGCGGTGATGTGCCGCTGATCCGGGCGCGGATGCACGGTTATGCCGCGTGCCCCTGCTGCGACGCACAAACGTGCAGCCGCTGCTGGGCTTGGAAGCAAGCCGCCGCGCGAATTGCGGAGCACGGCAATTTTGTTGACGTTGACGCTGAGCAGGGTCATCGCTGAAGCCAGAGAAAGAAGTGGGAAGCGTGCGCCCCAGCGCAATGCACCTGCAAGGCCTTTGCTGCGCAGCGCGCGCGGAGACGCATAATGCAGCGATGGAAATGAGCCGCGCCCTGCGTTCGTTGATTCTCTTCGCCGCGCTGATCAGCGCGGGCCAGGCCGTGGCTGCCGAGTTGGCCGGTGCGCCGATCACCGTGCGCTTCGGACCCGAGCAATATCGCGCCACGCCCTCGCTGTGGTCGGCCGCGGCAACCACGGGAAAACTCTACGTCGCATCGACCGACGGCGTGCTGGTTTACGACGGTGTGGAATGGACCACCGTGCCTCTGCCGGTGGGCGTTGATGCCACCTTCGTGCGCAAGCTGCCCGATGGACGAATCATGGTGGGCGGCAACGACACCTATGGCCGCTTGGAGCATGACGCGCTTACCGGCTATCGGTTTGTTGATCTGCTGGCGAGCAGCGGATTGCCCGAAGAGCAGCGGCGCATTGGTCCGGTCTGGGAAATCGTGCAAACGCCCGAGGGCATCTATATCCAGGCGCAGCATTTCCTGCATCTGATTCCTGCTAACGGCGGCGCCACACGAAGCTGGTCAATGGGCCCAGACATGCGCAGCGTTTTGCCGTTTGGCGGCGACCTGTATGCCCGCTTTCAAAACCAAGGCTTGGGCTGGCTGCGCGACGGCAAGTTGCAAGTCCTGCCCGACGGCGAAAAATTCGCGCGCGTGCCCGTGTCCTCGTTGGTCGGTTGGGGAGGCAACCGCTACGTGGTTGCTGGCAACGGCGTATGGCGCATGGAAGACAGCCGAATCACTCTGGCGATGCCATGGCCCGAGCCTGAGTTGCCGGTGTATGTGACTGTGCCTCTGGACGGTGGTGGTTTTGCTCTTTCCACGCTCGATGGCGAAGTGATCATCGTTGACGCCGGCTTGCGCGTGCGCCGTCGGGTGAAGCTTTCCGATCAGGTGGTTGCTGACCTAACGCGCGACAACGAAGGCGGACTTTGGGCCGTCACTGACACCGAAGTGTTTCGACTTGCCCTGCCTTCACCATGGTCTTTGATTGATCGAAGCCAAGGCATCCGTGGCTTGGTGTACGACGCCGTGGAGTACGAAGGTTCTCTCTGGGTCGCGGGGTCGCGCGGCTTGCAGCGCTTGACGGCCGAAGCGGGCGGAAAAGTAAACGCCGAGCGATTGCCTTGGATTCCGCTAGAGGCCTATGGCTTGCTTGCTGACGAGCATGGCCTGCTGATCTCCCATCGCGAAGGCTTGTCGTTTCTTGAACGTGGGCAATCGAAGCCCAAAGCTTTGATCGAATCCCAATCAATGGTGCGGCCGCTGCCGCTGCGCGATCGCCCTGATCTGGCCATCGTCAGTAGTGAGCGTGAAGTCATCCTGTTGCGCTTTGCGGGTTCGACATGGACAGTCGCGAGCCGTTGGCCGCTGAATGGCATGGCCATCACAGATACGGTTGAAACCGCGCCGGGCGAGCTTTGGTTTGCGGATGATCGTGGTGCGCCACAACGCTGGCGTTTCAACCTAGACAGCGGTGAGCGCATTTCGCTGGAGACTTTTGGTCCCGACGAAGGCTTGCCGATTGATGGCCCCGATCGGCCCAAACTCTTTTTCGTGGACGGTGAACTAAACGCGTATTCGAAGGGCAAGACCTTTCGTTTTGTGAAGGACACCGGCCGCTTTTCCGAAGTGCCGAATCCGGACTTGATCGCGCTGCTGATTCAGCCCGGAAAGCTGAGCGTTGTAGAGACCACGATGGGCTTGTTCGCGATCACGCCGCGCGACCTGCTGCACCGGCCGGCCTCGACCATGGCGTGGCAGCGCGTGCAGATCAGCGGTTGGGCGAGCACGGGCTACGGTTTGCCTCGCGTGTCTCGCGGCGGCGTGCTTCGCGTACCCGTCTGGAACGGCATTCTGCAATACGCGCCCGATGGTCCAGTGGCGCCTGTTCCGGCCCTGAACGTTGAGTTTGAGCAACTGCTGGTCTTCGCGGATGACGGCTCGCCGCGCGTCGGCAAAATGGAGAATGGCGCGTTGCAGCTGTCCTCGGGGCAGCCCATCAAGATGCGATTCGCGCTGGCTACACTCGAGCCTGGCGCTCGCTTCCGGTACCGCATGTCGGGTGTGGTGGACAGCTTCTCCGATTGGGCGGACCGCGACCTGAGCATCCGTGGGTTGGATCCAGGCGAGTACCTGTTTGAAGTGGAGGGCGAGTTGCCGAGCGGACGCGTTGTCACGCCGATGCGTTTGCGCTTACTGGTCACGCCGCGCTGGTTCGAGGAGCCATTCCTACGGGTGTTGTTGGCCATGGCCTTTATCGCAGCCGTGATTGTCGCCTCGCGCGCGATTGGTCGGCGCCGTGTGCGCCGCGTAGTCGACCAGAACCGCCTGCTTGAACAGCGCATCGCTGATCGAACGCTTGAGCTTGAGCGTGCGAACGCGCGACTGGGTGAAATGGCCGTAGAAGACCCGCTGACTTCCGTGCAAAACCGTCGCGCACTGGAGCAGGGCTTGAGCCGTGAGTGGGCACGCTGCTCCGAACGCGGGCAGGCCTTGGGCGCGCTGATGATCGATGTGGATCACTTCAAGCGCTTCAATGACCATCACGGCCATTTGGAAGGTGATCGCGTTTTGATTGAGGTGGCCGCGTTGCTGCGCACCGAACTCAATCAACCCGTGGAGATGCTGGCGCGTTACGGCGGTGAAGAGTTCACTCTGCTGATGCCGGGCACCACGCCAGACTTGGCGGTGCGTCGTGCTGAAATCTTGCGAGAGGCAGTAGAGCGCGCTCGTGTCGGCGTCACCATCAGCATTGGCGTGGCGGTGGTTTGGCCGACGCTCAACGAATCACCGACCACGCTGATTCGACAAGCCGACCAAGCGCTTTATGAGGCCAAACGTTTGGGTCGAAATCGGGTGGTGAATGCCGGCGCGTGAGACGCGACGACGTTTCCCTTAAGACTCCGGCGGTGCCTGCCGGCGCGCTTCGGCCTGCTCACGAAGGCGACGCATTTCGGCCGGATCGATCATCTGGGTTTCAGGACGAACGCTGGCCGATAAGCGTGCTTGCAGCAATGCGCTTGTTCCCGCGATCAGCAAAACGAGCGCAGCCAATAGCAAGAAAAGCACCATGCCAGTGCCCATGTTCAAGCTGATGGCCAAGACAAAACAGACCAGTGCACCGAGCAGTAAAAGCCACGCCATGTTTCATGCCTCCCGGGGGAACGCGTTGGAGTTTAGCAAGCGCCGATAGCCGCTACAGCACGGGCGCCAGTAAGCGGGCGGCGCTGTCGAGATACGCCTGCCAACCCTTCGGTGTCCAATTGGAATTGACCTCGCGCGACTGCGAAAGGTCGGCGTCAATGCGCTCGGCCAAGGTGGCATTGGCTTTGTGATTGCGGATGAGCACACACAGTTCGAAATTGAGCCAAAAGCTGCGCGCGTCCACGTTGGCGCTGCCGATCAGCGAGGTGTCGTCATCGATCAACAAGGCCTTTCCGTGGAGCATGCGTGGCTGGAATTCGAAGATGCGCACGCCAGCGGCCAGCAACTCCGGATAGAAGCTGCGCGCGGCCGAACGAACCAACGCAGAATCGTTCTTTCTTGGCAGCAGCAAGCGCACGTCCAAGCCGCGGAGTGCCGCCGACGTGAGCGCCATCAGCACCGTGGCATCAGGAACAAAGTAGGGCGTCATGACCCAGACCCGCTGCTGCGCCCCATGCAGCAAATCGACATAAGTGCGAAGAATCGGTGCCTGTGGATTGTCGGGACCCGAGGGCACAAGTTGGCAGTGAATCTGTCCCTGCGGAAGACTGGGCCAATGCGCGGGGTGGTCGATCTTTCGCCCAGTGGCGTAGTGCCAGTCTTCAGCAAACGCTAACTGCAATGCGCGCACGACTTCGCCTTCCATGCGCAGGTGCAGATCATGAAACGCCGCCGCGGAGGCACGCTCACTCTGCGTGTCGCTGATGTTCACGCCGCCGGTGAATCCGGTCACGCCATCAATCACCGCAATCTTTCTATGGGTGCGCAAGTTGAGCGTGGGGCGCGCAAAGAAGCGGCCGAAACGAATAGGGTGGAACCACGCGACTTCGGCGCCTGATTCCAACAGGGGCGCGAGAAAGCGCGGTGAGCAGTGCCGCGAACCCAAGCCGTCCAGCAAGAGGCGCACCTGCACCCCGGCGCGAGCGCGTTCGATCAGCAGATTGCGAAGCCGTGTGCCAACGGTGTCGGGCTCGAAGATGTAGTACTCGAGATGGACGGCGTGGTGCGCGCCGGCGACCGCATTGAACAGCGCCTCGTACGTGCGCTCGCCGCCAGTGATCAAATCGATGCGCGTCGCGCGAGTGGGCGAGAAGTTGGTGAGGGCCTCGACCATGCGTTCCAAGCGACCCTCGGCCAGGTCTCCGACGGCGGGCAGGCTGGAGGACTGCGCCAAACGAAGTCGCGAATGAAGCCGCAACAGGCGACGACGGTGAATGCGCTGCGGCCCCAACCACCAGTACACCACCCAGCCCACCACCGGCAGCCAGGCCAAGGCCAGAAGCCACGCCAAGGTCGCCACCGGTTCGCGACGCTGGCGGACGATCCACGCCGCAAGCACGGCGATGTAGCCCGCCCACGCCGCCGCCAGCCACGGCGAGACGGCCACGCTGTGAACGGCGACCAAGATTTGGCGACTGACTGAGGCGAGGATGTCGTCCATAGAGCGCCATGCTCGCATGGGGCTATGCCGGATTTCCGTCAGGGCCTGGGCCCCGGCGTGGCACGCGCCTTGCACCCTTCATGGCGACCAACCGCCTGCGCCCGCCATGACCGACGCCATTGCCTCCGTTCTCTCGCAGATTCGCAGTTACCAGAGCCAAATGGGCTCGGGCGCCGCGAGCATGGGTGGCGTTGGCGCGCCGACTGGACCGGGCGCTGCCGGTGGCCTTTCCGGTTTGGGTGGCGCGGGTGGCGCGCCGGCGGTCGGGGCACCGAGTTTTGGCGATGCCCTCGGCAACGCCCTAAAGAAAGTGAACAGCCTGCAGAGCGAAACCCGCGACCTGCAGGGCGCCTTTGAGCGTGGAGACCCCAATGCCGACCTGGCCCGTGTGATGGTGGCTGCCCAAGCCTCGTCCGTGGCGTTCCGGGCCACCGTGGAAGTGCGCAACCGTTTGGTACAGGCGTACCAAGACGTCATGAACATGCCGCTGTAAGGACTTGGAACGCACCCTATGAATGCCGTCGTTGTTTCCAATCCTCAAAACAGCCCGCCGGGGCTAATCACTCAGCTGGCCGACAGCGGTCTGTTGCGCCAGATGTGGACGCTCGGCCTGCTCACGCTGGCGATCGCCGGCGGCCTCTGGCTGTTCTTCTGGATGCAAAAGCCGCCGCTGGTCTCGGTGCAGTCCGGCATCGATGCGGCCACCGCGTCTGAGTTCGCCGAAGCCCTGCGCAGTGCGCAGATTCCCGTGGAAATCGACCCCACTACCGGCGACGTGAAGGTGCCCGGTGAGCGCCTGCAGGATGCGCGCATGGCCTTGGCCACTGCGGGTCTGGGCGGCACTGACGGCCCCGGCATGGCCATGATTGAGCGCGATCCCGGTTTCGGCGTGAGCCAGTTTGTGGAAACGGCGCGCTACCAGCGTGCCTTGGAAACCGAGCTTGCCAAGACGATCAAGCAACTGCGCCCGATTCGCGAAGCCCGTGTGCATTTGGCCTTGCCGCGGCCATCCGCGTTTACTCGCCAGCAGCAACCGGCCGCCGCCTCGGTGGTCGTGGGCTTGCTGGCCGGTCGATTCTTGAAGCCCGATGAAGTGCAGGCCATTCAACACTTGGTGGCCAGCGGCATTCCCAACATGACCCCCGATCGCGTGACGGTCGTCGACGAAAGCGGACGTTTGCTCACTCGCGACGGCCCCGACTCGCCGGAAGCGATCAGCGCCGAGCAATTCGCGTTGACCCGCGATAAGGAAGCCTCGTTCGCCAGCAAGATCACCTCGCTCATCGAACCCATCGTGGGCATCGGCCGCGTGCGCAGCGAAGTGGCCATCGACATGGACTACTCGCAGGTGGAAGAAGCGCGCGAAAGCTATGCGCCCGAATCCGGCCAGCTGCGTTCCGAGCAGGTCAGCGAAGAAAGCCGCAACGAAGCGCCCGAACAAGGCGTGCCCGGCGCGACCAGCAACACGCCGCCAGGCCCGAATGCACCCGCGGCACCGGCGACTCCGCCCGCGGCAGCGGCCGATCCGAACGCTGATCCTGCGGCCGGTGGCCAACAACCCACGACGCCGGCCACCGTGCCCGGACCCAACGAATCTTCGACCAGCCGCACGCGCAACTTCGAACTGGACCGCACGCTCACGCACACCCGACAGCCGGTGGGCCGCACCCGCCGCGTCACCGTGGCGGTGGTGGTGGACAACGTGCCGAACATTCCGGCGCCCCTCGCTGAAGGCGAAGAAGCGCCCGAAACCGCGCCGCCACCGTTCCGTTCCCTGACCGCTGAAGAACTGCAGCGCATCGAAACCCTGGTGAAGCAAGCGGTGGGCTTCAGCGAACAGCGTGGCGACGTGATCTCGGTGATCAATGCGCCCTTCGTGGTGCCTGAGGCGCTCGAAGAAACCGCCACGCCCATCTGGGAAAACCCGTTGGTTTGGCAGATTGGTCGCATCGCGATCGGCGCGCTGCTGGTGCTGCTGGTGGTGTTCATGGTGGTTCGCCCGGCCATGAAGCAGCTGCTCGCAGCTCCGGTGCGCCGCAACAACGAGGAAGGCGGCGCGGCGTATGCTCAAGGCGAAGGCCAAGGGCAGGGCCAGTCTGGAGGTGCCGTGGGCGCCTTGCCACCGGGTGCACCGGGCACGCAGTTGGCGCTCTCACAAGCAGGCGGTGGTACGCCGGGTTTGGCGCCTCCGACCAGCGTTGAAGCGCGCTTGGAGTACGCACGAAATGCCGTCAAAGAAGACCCGCGTCGCGTGGCGCAGGTCGTGAAGGAATGGATTGCGACCGATGCCGGATAAACAAGACCAATTCAGCGGCGTAGAAAAAGCCGCGATTCTGATGCTGTCGCTTGGCGAGGTAGAAGCCGCCGAGGTGCTCAAGCACATGACCGCAAAAGAAGTGCAGCGCGTGGGCCAAGCCATGGCGGCTGTGGGTGGCGTAAGCCGCGAGCAGATCGAGTCGGTCGTGGCCGACTTCGCTGGCGCGCTTGATCGCCAGACTTCGGTGGGCATCGGCGCCGATGACTACGTGCGCAAGGTGTTGGTGCAGGCACTGGGCGAAGACAAAGCCGGCAGCGTGATCGACCGCATTCTGTTGGGACGCAACAGCTCCGGCATGGAAATGCTGAAGTGGATGGACCCGCGCGCCATCGCCGATCTGATCCGCAACGAGCACCCGCAGATCATGGCCATCGTGATGTCGCATCTCGATCCGGATCAGGCAGCGGAAACACTAAAGTCCTTGCCCGAGCGCACGCGTTCCGACGTGCTGCTGCGCATTGCCACGCTCGACACCGTGCCGCCTGTGGCATTGAACGAATTGAACGAAGTGATGGAGAAGCAGTTCGCCGGCTCGCAAGGCAGCAAGGCCTCGACGATTGGCGGCATCAAGGTGGCAGCCAACATCCTCAACTTCGTCGAAACGGGTCAGGACCAAGTCATCCTTACCGCCATCGGCAAGGTGGACCAGGATCTTTCCGGTCGCATTCAAGACCTCATGTTCGTGTTCGACGATTTGGCTGGCGTGGACGATAAGTCCATGCAGGCCATCCTGCGCGAAGTGCCTGGCGATCGCCTGCCCTTGGCCTTGCGTGGCGGTTCGCCCGAGGTCAAAGAGAAAGTGCTCAAGAACATGTCGCAGCGCGCAGCACAGATTCTCAAAGAAGACATGGACGATCGCGGCCCGGTCAAACTTTCGGAAGTGGAAGCGGCGCAAAAAGAAATCCTGTCGATTGTTCGCCGCTTGGCCGATGACGGCACCATCAGCTTGGGTGGCACCAAGGACGAGTTGGTATGAGCGCCGAGCCCGCCCTGTGGCGTGTGCCTTCGCTCAATGCACCGGCAGCGCCGAAGCCGCCGTCCATCGACGAGCTTCAACGTGTGGAAGAAGCCGCACGTCGCGAGGGTTTCGAGGCAGGCAAACGCGAAGGCTTCGCGGCCGGTCAGCACGATGTGCGGCGATTGATTGCACAGATTGAAGGTGTAGTCGAAGCCATGGCGCGCCCCTTGGGGCGCTTGGACGACGACGTGCATGGCGCACTCGGCCAATTGGCCGTGCGGATTGCCGGTGCCCTGTTGGGGCGCGCTTACGAAGCCGATCCTGCGCTTCTCGCGGATTTGGTGCGCACTGCGATCGACGCCGTGGGCCCAGGGCAACGCGACATTGAATTGCGCCTACACCCCGACGACGCCGCTGTTCTGGCGCCCTACTTGCCGCAGTGGCCCGATGCGCGCGTGGTGACCGACGCGCAACTGGTGCGTGGCGATGTGCGCATTCACGGTGATGGCGTGCGCATTGATGCGCGCAGCGATGCGCGCCTGCAGGCGGCGTTGGCCGCAGTGATTCACCCCGTAGGCGGCCCCGCGTGAGCACCGCGACCGAAGGCTTGCTCAGTTCGCGGGGTGCGCGCATGGCCGCGCGCCTCTCAACGATTGAGCCGCAGTTGGAGCGCCTCGGCACCGTGCGCGAAGGCGTGTTGCGGCGCGCGGTTGGGCTCACACTCGAAGCTGACGGCTGCGAAGTTCCACTCGGCGCAGCGGTACGCATTGAGGCCCAAGGCGGCAGCTTTGTTGAAGCCGAAGTTGTGGGCTTTTCGGGCGATAAAACCTTTTTGATGCCCACCGGCGATCTGCATGGCTTGCTGCCGCGCGCACGCGTGGTGCCCGGTTGGGCGCGCGGTCGTGTGGCGGTCGGTGAAGGCTTGCTGGGCCGCGTGATCGACAGCGATGGGCATGCATTGGATGGCCGGCCCGCACCGCGCCCCGAGGGCTACATGAGCCTCACCGGCGTTCCGCTCAATCCGCTCTCGCGTGAACCCATCACGCAGGGTTTGGATGTGGGTGTGCGCGCGATCAACAGCATGTTGCCCATCGGCCGTGGTCAGCGCGTCGGTTTGTTCGCCGGTTCAGGCGTGGGTAAATCCACCCTGCTCGGCATGATGACGAAGTACACGCAGGCCGACGTGGTGGTGGTGGGTCTGATCGGTGAACGTGGTCGCGAAGTGCGCGATTTCGTCGAGAGCACCTTGGGCCCCGCAGGATTGAAGCGCGCCGTGGTCGTGGCATCGCCTGCAGACCGCCCGCCGCTCGCCCGTATTCATGCCGCGCTTCGCGCCACCGCGATTGCCGAGTACTTCCGCGATCAAGGCTTGAACGTGTTGCTGCTGATGGATTCGCTGACGCGATTCGCCCAGGCACAGCGCGAAATTGGTTTGTCGATTGGCGAGCCGCCCACCACGCGCGGCTATCCGCCATCGGTGTTTGCGCGCTTGCCGGGCCTGGTGGAGCGCGCCGGTATGGGCGCGGCGGGTCGTGGATCGATCACCGCGTTCTACACGGTGTTGACCGAGGGCGATGATCAACAAGAACCCATTGCCGATGCGGCGCGCGCCATTCTCGACGGCCACATCGTGCTGGATCGTCGTATCGCGGATTCCGGCTTGTATCCGGCCATCGACATCGAGCGTTCGGTGTCGCGTGTCGTGACGGAGATTGCCGATCTGGCGTGGCGCGAACGCATTCGTCGCGTGCGCCGCCTGATCGCCGCGTATGCAGCGCAGCGCGACTTGATTGCAATTGGTGCCTACCAACGTGGTGCCGACCCGCTGGTGGATGAAGCCATTGCTCGCTGGCCGGCCATTCAAGCGTTCTTGGGCCAGGACGTGCACGAAGCGGCAAGTTTGGACGCCAGCAAAGCGGCCTTGGCCCAGTTGTTGGAGGGTTGAGCGCATGAATTCAAAACGACTCGACCCCCTCATTCGCCGCGCAGAATCACGCGAAGACGCGCTCGCAAAAGAGTTGGCGCAGAAGGTGCAAGCGCACCAACAGCAAGAGCGCCGCTTGGAAGATTTGCACCGATTCCGCAACGAGTACGAAGCGCCACCGGTGCCCGGCTCGGCGGTGTCGCCCAGTCTTCTGCAGAACCGCGCGGCGTTTCTCGCAAAAATCGACGACGCGGTCGTAACTCAAACCAAGCAAGTGGGCAGCAGCGAAGAAGCACTCGCCATTGAGCGCACGCGCTTGCTGCTGGCTAGCCGCGACAAGTTGGTGCTGGAAAAGCTGGCCGCGAGTTATCGCGCCGCCGAACGCAAAGTGGAAGACAAACGCGAACAGTCGGTGCTCGACGATTTGGGTGCGCGCACCCACGGTCAGCGCAAGAAAGAGGAACCACGATGAGCCTGCCCGCATTGAATGCCTTGCCTGTGGCGCGTCCGGCAACGCCCGGCGCCGGCGCAGAACCCGCCGAGCCCGTGGCACCCGAGAGCGGTTTTGCCGTGGCCTTGGAATCGGCCGTGGGCGAAGCCGATGCACTCGCCAACGAACCACTCGACACCGCAGTTGCCGAAGCATTGCCTGAAGCCGCAGCGCCTGCTCAGCCCGCGCCTGTTGAAGCGGCATTGACCAGCGCACCTACCGCGAACCCTGCAGCGCCTGCCGCAGTCGCGTGGCCGCCACCGGGATTGTCGGCGCTGTTTCCGGTGGCGCAGGCTTCGGCAAGCACGACGGTTGTTCCCGCCGAAGAAGCCCCGCCGCCTGCCTTGCTTTCGGCCACGCAAGCGCCCGCCACGAGCGCAGTGGCGGCCAACCCCGCACTCGCTGCGCAAGTGCAGCTCACCGGTGAGTTGCCGCCGCGTGCGCTTCGTTTAGCGAACGCCAGTGCTTCGACCATCGACACGCAGGCCTTGGGCTTGAAGGCCGACGACAGCGCAGAAGTGCTGCCACTCCCCGCACCGATCACGAACGCGGCCTTGGCCGCCACGCAGGCGGCCGCGCAAGCTGCTGCAGCTAGCAACGCAAGCGCCTTGCTGCCCAATGCCGATGCTGCAGCTGCGGCGTTGGCGCGCACCGTGGTCGCGCAAGCGCGCCCCGGTGGCGACGCATCGGTGAGCACTTTCGACGCCAGCCTCTCTTCAGTACTCGATGCACGCGGCAGCGACACCGCTTCGCCCCTGTCTTCCTTGTCATCGGGGCCGGGCGGTTTGGCGCGTGTGGAATTGCCTTCGGCCTTGGCCGCGCCGGTGCCGCTGCACACACCGCGCTTCGCCGAGGAAATGGCCACGCGCGTGGCGTGGATCGCGCAACAAGCGGGCGGTGAAGCCACGCTGCGCATCTCGCCGGAAGGTATGGGCCCGGTGGATATTCGCGTGAGCCTCGATGGCGATCGCATTGATCTGGGCTTTACTGCCGCACAGGCCGATACGCGTGCTGCGCTGGAAAATGCACTGCCGAAACTTCGCGAAATGCTCCAGCAACAGGGCCTGCAGTTGGGTCACGCCGATGTGGGCCAGCGCCATGCGCAGGGCTCGAACGCATCGGGTGATGGCCCCAGTGAGCGGAGCGCAGGCACCAGCAGCCGAACCGACGACATGGCGAATGTGGCCGGCGTGAGCGGCGAGATCGTGGTGCGTGTCCCGACGTCGCGAGGGCTGTTGGATTTGTATGCCTGAGTGAGGGGCTGGGCTGGGGCACGCGCAGCGTCTACAGTGGCGTCGCCCCCTGGACGATTGCCCCCGATGGACCGCTTGGCTGCTTCGCTCGACACCCTTCGCCATGTCGAAACGCCCGAAGGCGTTTCGCTCACCCTGCGTGCTGCAGGGCCGGTGCCGCGCGCCTTGGCGTGGCTGGTCGATCTGGCCGTGCGTGGCACGGTGTTGTGGGCAGCCTTCATGGTCTTGGCTTTGGCCGGCCAGACCGGCCTCGGCCTGTCGTTGTTGCTGCTGTTTGCCCTGATGTGGGGCTACCCCATTGCGTTCGAGGTGTTTTGGCAGGGCCAAACGCCGGGCAAGCGCTTGATGGGTCTGCGCGTGGTGAGCGGCGATGGCGCGCCCGTGGGTTGGCTGGCCTCCATCACCCGCAATCTGCTGCGCACGGTCGACATGCTGCCTTCGCTGTATGCCTTTGGTTTGGCGAGCACCCTCATCGATCGTTCCGGCCGGCGCTTGGGCGACTTAGTGGCGGACACCTTGGTGATCTATGTCGATCCGCCCCGTCGCAGCCTGCAATTGCCCGAGGGCGATGTGCAGGCCTGGCCCGGCACCTTGCGCGTGGAAGAGCAGCAGGCGCTGGTGTCGTTTGCCGAGCGCAGCCGCGGCTTGAGCGAGGCCCGGCAGCGCGAGTTGTGCGATCACTTAGCGCCCATCACCGGGCTGACCGGCGATGCCGCACGCGAGCGGGTGATGAGCGCGGCGCGTTGGTTGGCTGGCAAGCAGGCCGCCGATGCGTAAGCAAGAGCCCTTTGTGGCCCGCCATCAGCCTGAGTGGGATGCGCTCTCTTCTTGGTTGGCGCGCCGCGAGGCCGATGCGCCCCTGCGCCGCCAAGAGCGCGATGCGGATGGTGTCGTGAACGATGCGAACTTTCCTTCGCGCTACCGCCGTGTGTGCCAGCAGTTGGCCTTGGCGCAGCAGCGCGGCTACAGCCCGAATGTGGTGGAGCCCTTGCGCGCCTTAGTCGAGCGTGGGCATCGCCAGCTGTATCGCGCACCGCCGCCGCGTTGGCGCATGGTGATTGATTTCGTGGTCGCTGATTTTCCGCGCTTGGTGCGCAAGCACTCGGGCTGCATGGCGCTTTCGGCGGCCCTGTTCTTCGCGCCTTTGCTGGGCATGATTGGCTTGCTGCAAGTGCGGCCTGACGTGGCTTACTTGGTGTTCGAGCCGCAAATGCTGGCGGGCATGGAAGCCATGTACGACCCGGCCGCCGAACACTTCGGGCGTGAGCGGCAGTCCGACAGCGACTTCGCCATGTTCGGCTACTACGTGATGAACAACATCAGCATCGGGTTTCGCACCTTTGCCAGTGGCCTGTTGTTTGGCGTGGGCGCGTTGTACGTGGTGGTGTTCAACGGCGTGATGATTGGCGGCGTGGCCGGGCATCTCACCGCGGTGGGTTTTGGCAGCACGTTCTGGCGTTTTGTGATGACCCATGGCGCTCCCGAACTGATCGCCATTGTGATTGCCGGCGGTGCAGGACTGCGCATCGGTTTGAGCTTGATTGCGCCGGGGCGTCTGCGCCGCCGCGATGCGCTCATCGACGCCGGTCGCGATGGCGCCAAACTGAGTTTGGGCGTGTTCGTGATGCTGCTGTTTGCAGCCTTCGTCGAAGCGTTCTGGTCATCGAAGAGCGGCATGCCCGACGCGCTGCGCTTTCCGGTGGCGGCGCTGCTGTGGCTGGGCATTCTGTGGTGGCTGTGGCGCGGTGGTCGTGGGGCGCGGCATGCAGATTGATCGCCTCGATCTGGATTTGCGCGCACGCACGCCGTGGGAAGCGATCGATCTCGGATTTGCGTTGCTGCGCGAGCACGCCCGCGCGGTGGCCTTGCCGTGGTTCGGCACCGGCCTTCTGGTGTTGACTGCTCTGTGCGCCCTGGGGTTTTGGCTGGATCTTCTGGTCCTGGTGCCGTGGGTGTTTTGGTGGCTGAAGCCGGCCTTCGATCGCATTCCCTTGTTCGTGCTCTCGCGCGCGGTGTTTGGCCGCGTGCCGGCGCAACGCGATGTGTGGCGCGCTGCATGGGCCTGGGGTTGGCGCCCACTATGGACGCGCCTCCTGTGGCTGCGCTTCGACCCGTTTCGAGCCATTTCGATGCCCAGCGATTTGCTTGAAGGCCTGCCCGGCCACGAGCGCGT
>JAIXVL010000248.1 GCA_027483045.1 Lysobacteraceae bacterium | reverse complement strand
GGACGCCTTCTCAGCGCCGGTCTTTGAAGCTGCTTTATCAGGAGGCGTTTTTCGCGCCCTCGCTCGGTCAACTCTTTTTGCAGAACAACCCCGTGATTGCCGGCGCGCCCGACCTCACAGCAACGCGCGTGCGCACCTTTGAAGCTGTGGGCAGTGCGCAATCTGACACGGTGTACGCCAGTGCCACGGTGTACCGCCGGCATGCCAAAGATGGCTTTGCCCTGGTGGCCGCGCCAGGGGGCACCGGAACCACCACCGTGAACGCCACGACACAGTTCACCACCGGCATTGAGACCAGCCTGCAGTGGCGGCCCAACCGGCATTGGCAGTTCACCTTGAACGCCGCATCGATCCTGTCCGACCACTACACCCTGCCCGCATCCTTAGCAGAAGCGCCACCGGCGAATTTCCGCTCGCGCGATGTCGTCAGCGCATTGCTCACGTGGCAAGACGGACCTTGGCAGGCCACCCTAGGCAGCACTTGGCGCTCCCGCGAAGCATTCCAAACGCGCGGTCGCACCGAAATGGTGATGGCGCACCTCAACTACGACATGGGTGCATGGCGCCTGTTTGCGCATGCCGACAATTTGTTGAACGCCACGGTCTACGACGTGGATGTGGGAGAAGGCATTGGCCGCGACGCACGTGGCCAAGTGGTGCGCACCATGCCCCTGCCCGGACGCGAGCTTTGGCTGGGTGCCGAGTACCGCTGGCGTTAAGCCCGACTAGAGCAATTGCTTTACAATGCGCTCCGCCGCCGGCCTCCCGGCGGCTTTCTTGTTTTCACGAAAAGCTTTTGGATCAGTCACTTAGCGTGAACTCATCCCACCCGGAGCCCCCGAATGATCTTTGAAACCCTCGCCAAAACCGGCCATGAGGAAGTGGTGTTCTGCCATAACCAAGACGCCGGCCTGAAGGCCATCATCGCCATCCACAACACCGTGCTGGGCCCGGCCCTGGGCGGTACGCGCATGTGGCCCTACGCCACCGAGCAGGACGCGGTGAACGACGTGCTGCGTCTCTCGCGCGGCATGACCTACAAGGCGGCGGTGTCTGGCCTGAACCTCGGCGGCGGCAAGGCCGTGATCATCGGCGACCCGAACAAAGACAAGTCCGAAGCGCTGTTCCGCGCCTTCGGCCGCTTCGTGAACTCGCTCAACGGCCGCTACATCACAGCGGAAGACGTGGGCATCGACGTGAACGATATGGAATACGTGTTCCGCGAAACCGAATTCGTCACCGGCGTGCATCAGGTGCACGGCGGCTCGGGCGACCCTTCGCCGTTCACGGCTTACGGCACCGTGCAGGGCCTGATGGCTGCGCTGAACGTGAAGTTCGGCAACGAAGAAGTCGGCAAGTACAGCTATGCCGTGCAGGGCGTGGGCCACGTGGGCATGGAGTTCGTGAAGCTGCTGCGCGAGAAGGGCGCAAAAGTGTTCGTCACTGACATCAACAAAGATGCGGTACAGCGCGCTGTGGACGACTACGGCTGCGAGGCCGTGGCGCTCGACGACATCTACGACGTGGATTGCGATGTGTATTCGCCCACGGCGCTCGGTGGAACGGTGAATGCCGCCACTCTGCCCCGCCTGAAGTGCAAGATCATCTGCGGCGCGGCCAACAACCAGCTAGCCAACGACGAGATCGGTATTGAAGTCGAGAAGCGCGGCATTTTGTACGCACCGGATTACGCGGTGAATGCCGGCGGCCTGATGAACGTGTCGCTCGAAATCGACGGCTACAACCGCGAGCGCGCGATGCGCATGATGCGCACCATCTACTACAACCTCGGCCGCATTTTCGAGATCAGCAAGCGCGAAGGCATCCCCACCTTCCGCGCCGCCGATCGCATGGCCGAAGAGCGCATCAACAGCATCGGCAAGCTCAAGCTTCCGCACCTCGGTTCGGCACGACCGCAATTCATGGGTCGCAAGGGCTAAGCATGGCCAACGGCGACCCGTACCAGCCACCCGCGGCAAACCTCGAGTTCGCCGCGCCGGTCAGCAGAGACGCGGTCGCCATTCGTCAGGCGCACGTTGGCCACGAGCGGCAGTTGAAGTCGGTCGGGCTGCTGTTTGGGCTGGGTGCCGTGATGCTGCTGATTGCGCTGTTTGCCTTGATGATGCCGGGCGATTCAGGCGCACCTGAGGTCTCGCGACAAATGGCCGGCGTGATGGCCAGTGGCGCCATGCTGGCGTTTTTTGCCGTTACCTGTGCCGTGCTGGCGTTCGGCTACCGCACGCTTGCACCTTGGGTGAAGTACGTAGGCACGCCGGTGTCGGTGCTCGGGCTGCTGGCCCTGCCCGTGGGCACGCTCATCCATGCCTATATTCTGTATCTGCTGTGGTGCGCGAAGGGCCGCCGCGTGCTGTCGCCCGATTACGCTGAAATCATCCGAGCCACACCCGACGTACGCTACAAAGCGACGACGGGTGATTGGATTGCCCTTGCTTTGCTGGTGCTGCTCTTTGCCGGAATCGCGGCAATGTTCCTCACCTGACCCTTTTTTGGATTCACATGCGCCCTTTCCCCCTTTCTGAAGACATCGACGCCCTCCGCGATGCCGTTCGCCGTTTTGCCGAAAGCGAAATCGCACCGCGCGCCGCGCAGATCGACCACGACAATCTGTTCCCCAGCGACTTGTGGCTGAAGTTCGGCGAGATGGGCCTGCTCGGCATTACCGTGCCGGGCGAGTACGGCGGCTCGGAGATGGGCTACTTGGCTCACCTTGTGGCGATGGAAGAGATCAGCCGCGCCTCGGGCTCGGTGGGCTTGAGCTACGGCGCGCATTCCAATCTGTGCGTGAGCAACTTGTACGCCAACGCCAACGCCGCGCAGCGCGCGAAGTACCTGCCCAAGCTCTGCAGCGGCGAGTGGGTGGGTGCCTTGGCCATGAGCGAACCGGGCGCCGGCTCCGACGTGGTGGGCTCCATGGCCTGCCGTGCAGAAAAACGCGGCAACGTGTGGGTGGCCAACGGCAGCAAGATGTGGATCACCAACGGCCCCGAGGCCAGCGTGCTCATCGTCTACATGCGCACCGCAGGCAAAGAAGCCGGCAGCCAGTGCATGACGGCCTTCATTGTCGAGAAAGGCATGAAAGGCTTCAGCACCGCGCAGAAGCTGGACAAGCTGGGCATGCGCGGCAGCAACACCTGCGAGTTGGTGTTTGAAGACTGCGAGATTCCCGAAGAAAACGTGCTGGGCGAAGTGCACAAAGGCGTCAAGGTGCTGATGAGCGGCCTGAACACCGAGCGCCTCGTGCTCACCGGCGGCCCGCTCGGCCTGATGCAGGCCGCGATGGACATTGCGCTGCCCTACGTGCGCGAACGCAAGCAGTTCGATGCGGCCATCGGCACCTTCGGCTTGATGCAGGGCAAGATCGCCGACATGTACACCGCGCTGCAAAGCAGCCGCGCGTTTGCGTACCAAGTGGGCCGCGACTACGACGCCGGCCACAAGCGCCGCGTGGATGCCGCAAGCTGCTTGTTGCATGCCTCGGAATCGGCCGTGCAGGTGGCGCTCGAGGCCATTCAGACACTCGGCGGCAATGGCTACATCAACGAGTACGACACCGGCCGCATCCTGCGCGACGCGAAGTTGTATGCGATTGGCGCGGGTACCAACGAG
>JAIXVL010000178.1 GCA_027483045.1 Lysobacteraceae bacterium | reverse complement strand
TCGCCCTGCACCACCAGCCACGGGCAAGGCGGTGGTGGCACGCCAGTGAAGTCTCGGAAACCCACGGGCGGCGCAATCGCAATCATTTGCTGCACCGGCAGTTGCCGCGCAGCACGCAAAGCCACCCACGCACCAAACGAAAACCCCGCCAGCCAAAACGCATCGCCCGGACGCTGCGCCATGGCCCATTGCGCCACGGCCACCAGATCAAGCGTTTCGCCACGGCCTTGGTCGTAGACACCTTGCGATTGGCCCACGCCGCGAAAATTGAAACGCACGCTGGCCATGCCCAGTTCCGCCAAGGCACGCGCGATGGTGGTGACCACCTTATTGCTCATGGTGCCGCCATCAGGCGGATGCGGATGGCAGATCACTGCGATGCCGCGCCGCGCCTCTTCGGCGACGGGCCATTCCACGAAAGCTTCAATCACGCCCGCCGGGCCTTGCAGCAGCACGGGCCCAGTGGTCGCGGGAAATGGCGGAGAGGTGTTCATTGCGGCGGCAGTCTAGCGCGCAGCCTCAGCAGCCTTGCCCAACTGGAACCCCAAGATCATCGGATCGTGGTCGGACGAACGCCACGGTGTGGCTTGTTCGGCTCGCCCCAAGGGGCCGTTGTACGCAAACGCCAAGGCTTCATCGCTATTGCTATGCCACTTCGCTGCGCCCTTCAACAAGGCCGCCAATTCGGGGCTGAGCATGGCGTGGTCCAAACGGCCGGCCTGCGAATCAAACACGAACGAGTAGCTGCCCTCGCCGTTGAGCGGATCTTGCCAACCACGCTCACGCATCAAACGCATTGGGTCTTCCATGGCGTAGGCGTTGAAGTCGCCCAGAACCACGGTGAGCGGGCTTCCGGACCGTGTGGGATCGGTGGCCAACCAGTCGGCGAGTGCGGTCGTGGATTCCACACGCTGCGCGTTGAAGCAGGCCTGTCCATCGCCCTGATCGCGGTTCTTGCCTTCGGCTTCAGGGCAACCACCCTTGCTCTTGAAGTGCACGCTCACGGCGGTAAACAAAGGGCCTGCGCCCAAGCGGAAGGTTTGCGCGAGCGGCGGGCGGCTGCCGTAAGCGAACGGCCCATTGGTCAGC
The DNA here is from genome assembly GCA_027483045.1 of Lysobacteraceae bacterium. Classification (GTDB taxonomy): domain Bacteria; phylum Pseudomonadota; class Gammaproteobacteria; order Xanthomonadales; family Xanthomonadaceae; genus Silanimonas. The sequence continues at coordinate 6,513 of JAIXVL010000178.1, read as the reverse complement.
AGAGCCGGCGCGCCCACAGTGGTGAGCACATCCGCGCGATAAAGCAGCCCAACGCTGATGCTGTCGGTGCCGGGCGCCTCGCTGGTGACCACGGGCTGCCAACGCGCGCCGGGCTGGGCGTCGTTCAAGGCCTTGGCCAATTGGCGAATGGCGGATTCCGCGCCGAAGCCGTCGTTCTCCAATTCCTGCGCGGCAATCAGGTGTGGATTCAACGCCGTAATCGTTGCCACGTGCTTGGCCAACTGGCGCTGGTAAGCCTCGGCGTTCTGTGCGCCGCGCTCAGTGGGGAAGCCGCCGCCATGACCGTCGCCGTTAAACAGGTTCAGCAGATTCATGCCGGCAATGCGCACATCGCCCTCCACTTTGGGCGCCTCGGGGCGCCCGGCGTGCACCACCGACTCCACCGCGTGACTGGCCTGCAGGCGATAACCGCCGAAGCGATGATCGACGACACCGACGACGCCCGAAAGCGTGCTTCCGGCGCGCAGTGGCGCAGCGTTCGAAAGCGGCTCGGGCAACCACGTCACCGTCGTCGGATTTTCGTTGGGAGCGCCATCGTCCAAGACCAAACGACGTGCGGCGTTTTGTTCGCGGCGCTCTTTCGCTTCTTCGCCGGGCAGGACTTGCTCGGTGGGGGTGAACAGGCGCGGCCCGGCAACCAAGGCCACTTCGCCGAAGCGCCCCAGATTCTCGTTACCCGTTACGGTGAGCGGCCCATCAAAGCGAACGCGCATGCCTTCCAAAGCTTCCCAAGCAGCGGGGCTGGTGGGCGTTTCAGCCAAGCGCAGCGGATCGGGCAGCGGCGCGCTGCCCATCAAAGTGATCTGCGCATTGGCGATGGTGGTGAGCATCGCGCCTTGGCCACTTTCACCCACCACACCTTCCGCACGAATGCGTTGACCCGCTTCCAACGCAGGCAGGCCGCCAGCCGGAATCACGAATACACCCTCAGATGTCGCGGGGTCGGCATCGGGGCTCAGGCTTTGCACAAAGCCGCCGCCGTTACCGTCGGGCCAGGCCAGCGTGACCACACCTTCGATCGTGGCGTTTTGCCCCTCTCGCGCACTGCGTTCGCCCGTGCCTTGCACGCCTGCAATGCCCTCGCCTTGCGCCGCCGATGGCGGGCCCTTGGGCGTGCACGCGGCCAATGAAATCGACAATCCCAGCGCAACGGAGAGCGGGGTGAGAACGGATGACAAACGCATGGAGGACTCCAGACACGACAACGCCGCCCAGCGGCGGCGTTGCACTACAAGGGAAAGCCGAGCTTACGGGCTTATTTGTACTTCTCGACCATGTACTCGACGGTGGCCTTGACCTGCTCGTCGGTGAGGCGGGCATTGCCGCCACGCGCCGGCATGATGCCAGCCTGGCCTTGGAAGCCCTCGGTTGCGTGCTTCACCAGCACGTCCACGCCCTGCGCAATGCGCGGTGCCCAAGCGGCGGCGTTGGGAGCCGGTGCGCCGCCAGCGCCAGTCGCATGGCAGGCCGAGCACAGGTTCTGGTAAATCACCGCGCCATCCAGCGTGCCGCCGAACGGAGGGCCGCCTGCAGCCGCGGCTTCAGCCGCCGCTTTGGCCGCGGCCGCTGCCGCAGCAGCGCCGGTCTCGCCCGCGTAAACTCCGCCCAAGGGCTGGATGCGCTCGATCGTGCGCGCCGTGGCGATCGGATTCGGGTCGTTGACCTTGCGGCCATTGAAATAAAGACCCAGCAGGATCAGAACGACCATGATGCCGAACAGCACCGCGATCACCTGCGAGAAATGCTTCAGGAAGACGAGATCGTGATTTCGCACGGATACACCTGGTCTGGCACGACGGCCTGTCGGACGCCGAAGTATATCGGCCCAAGCGCGCGGCGCGAAGCCTTGGCGCCCGGAATACGGCCATGACCACTTCGCTCACCTCCAACCAGAGCCTGACACGGGGCCAGCTGGCCACTCTGGCCTTGCTATACCCGCTGTTCTGGACCCTGCTCGAGTCGGTCTCTACGCCTCTGGCGTTCTGGCCGGTGGCGCTGCGCTTTCTGGTGTTCTGGTTGCTCCCCAGCCGGCATTGGCCCTGGCTCGCAGCGACCGATATCGCGTCGACCGTGCTGGCTCGGCATTGGTTTGCCGGGCAGGACCTGGGCGATGTGCGCGTGTGGATGACCTCGGTTGCCCCCGTGTTGGCTTACATGGCCGCCATAGTGTTGGTGCGGAGCAATGATGGGGAAAGCTCGCCGGATCGCCGCCTTGGAATGGTGCGGCTTCTCGGCGCCGCCACTTTGGCGGTGGCCATGGTGGCGCCGGTGCTGGTCTATCACCTGGGCATTGCCAACCCTCGAAGCAACGGCGGGATTGATCACCTGCTGAGCTTTGCTTTCGGCGACCTGTTTGCCTTGCTCGTGCTCGTGCCCTTCGTATTGGCCTTGCGCAACGGCGGTTGGCAAGACCTCCTGCAAAAACGCCTGCTCTTGGACGCCGCCCTGGCCACTGCGGTGGGCGCAGGCGTGATGACCGTGGTCGTTCGCATGCCCGGGCTAGAGCCCCACCTGCTGCTGGTGATGTTCTTGCCGATCGTGCTCGTGGCGTTTCGCCATGGCTGGCGGGGTGCGGCCCTGATGCTGTTTTTGCTGGGCCTCGTGCTTGCCTTTGGCTTTGCGGAGCACATCGACCCGATTCGCCTTCAAGTGAAGCTGGTGGTGGTCGGTATTGCCGCGTTGCTGCTCGGTGCCTCTGCAGACCACTTGAACCAGCAACACAAGAAGCTCGAGGCACAGCACGCCTCACTGCGCATTGCACTCACCGAGCAGCGCGATTTGGCCAGCCGGATCGTAGCCCTCGAAGACGAAGGCAATCGCGGTGTGGTCGAGGCTCTGCACGAGCAGGTCATGCCACCCGTGCAGGAATTGCGCACGCTTCTGGCCATGGCCATGCGCTCGAGTCATGACGAGCGCGAAAGCCGCCTGCTTGAAAGCCTGCGCGGCCATACCTGGCAGGTGCAGGACGGCTTGGAGCGCGCCCTTCGGCGCTTGGAGCCACCGCATCTCGAGAGTGGCGAGTTACGCGATCTCCTTTCGCACGGCCCGCTCTGGGAGCGCGCGCAGGAGCAAGGCGCCGAATGGACCTTCCAGGTCGACGGCCCTCTGCAGGCCTTGAACGGGCCATGGCGCAGCACGCTGTACCGCATCGTGCACGCCGGCGTGGAGCAGGGTTTGGCGATGGGTAGCAAACGCATGCACTTGAAGGTGCATGTGCAAACCATCAATGCCGGCGGGCATCGGGTGTCACTCTTGCTCGATGTGAGCCACGCGCACGGAATGAACCCCATTCGCGCAGCCATGAACGCCGTGCACGACCGCACGCTCGCGGCCGGTGGTGATTACCGTTGCCAGCTCACCGATGGCCTCTGTCGTCACGAGGCGGTGTTCGCGCAGGTGGGCAGCGCTCTTGGCTGAGGCCAGATTTGTGGCCTGAGCGCGAACGGCGACCGGGTCACTGTTCCCAGATTGAGTGGGCTGTGTTGCGAAAACGAAACGTTCTTGGACTTTGTTTCTATACAAAACGTCCTGTAAAGTTTCGCCGCATGACGCGACCACCCAAAGCCAAGCAGAAGGTTCTTGATGCCGCCCGCCGGATCGTGGAGACCCGCGGTGCCGGCCATCTGACTTTTGATGTTCTTGCGGCCGAGAGCGGCGTAACCCGCGGCGGCATCACCTACCACTTCCCCACCAAAGAAGACTTGCTGAAGGCCTTGATCGAGGCCGACATGGTGCATTGGGACCAAATGGCCAGTGAGCTTTCGAGCGAAGCCCAAGTGGCCTGCCCGAAGGCGGCACGCATGCTGGGGCAGATTCGCTGCAGCTTGGCCGGCGAGGACGATGCGCATAAGCGCTTCGTATCGGGAATGCTGAGTGCAGCGATGGTCGACCCGAGCCTGCTCGACCCCGTGCGTCAGCACGTGAGCCGCGAGTTTGCCGAGTGGCAGTGGGACGACACCGACCTTGAACGCTATCTGCTGCTTCTGGCCGCCGACGGCCTGTTTTGGCAGGGCCTGTTCGCAATCAACCCCTTGCCGCCTGAAGTGCGTCCACGCCTCGAAGCACTGATTGAAGCCAAAGCGCGCCAACTTATGCAGCAGGCGCCCAACCCCTGCGCCAAACCCCCTTCCAAAAAACCGAATTCCTGACGAGACCTTGCGCATGACTGCCCTGCTTGCCCGCCCCCTTGCCCGCTTGGCCTTGGCCAGCGCCCTCGCTCTTGCCTTGGCTGCGTGTTCCGGCGGCGGCGAGATGCAAATGCCACCCACCGAAGTGAACGTCGCCACGGTGATTTCGAAGAAAGTGGCCCAGTGGGATGAGTTCACCGGCCGCATCGAAGCCATCGAGAGCGCCGAGATTCGCCCGCGTGCCAGCGGCACCATCACGGGTGTGCATTTCGAGGAAGGCGGCATGGTGAAGAAGGGCGATCTGCTCTTCACCATCGATGACCGCGAATATCGGGCCGCTGCCGCCAGCGCCCGCGCCGATGTGGCGCGTGCCGAAGCGCGGGCCGGCTTGGCCGACATCGAGCTCAAGCGCAGCGAATCCTTGGCGAAGGAAAACGCCGTTTCGGAAGGCGAGCTGCAAGCGCGTCAGAACGAAGCGAAGCAAGCCGAAGCCGATCGCTTGGCCGCACAGGCGCGCTTGGATCAAGCTGAGTTGAATCTCTCGTTCACGCGCATCACCGCACCCATCAGCGGTCGTGCGGGCGTGGCCATGCTGCGCACCGGCAATCTGGTCTCGCCGGGCGAACCCGTGCTGACCACCGTGGTGTCGCTCGACCCAGTGTATGTGAGCTTTCAAGGCGACGAGCGCGCGTACTTGCGTTACCAGAGCATGGACCGCGCAGGCACGCGCCCCAGTTCACGTAACTCGGCAAACCCGGTGCGCGTGGCCTTGGCCGACGACGTGGGCTTTCCGCACGAGGGCCGCATGGTCTTCGTGGATAACGCTATCAACCCCGCCACCGGCACCATTTTTGCGCGCGCCGAGTTGTCCAACAAAGACGGCGTGTTTACGCCTGGCTTATTCGCTCGCGTACAGCTTCTGGGTTCCGGTGAGCGCGATGCCATCCTGATTCACCCGCAATCGATTCTGGTCGATCAAGACCGACGCTATGTGTACGTGGCCGACATGGTCACGCCACCCAAAGAAATGGGCGGTGGCCCGGCTTACCTCGGTGCCGTGCGCAAAGACGTGGTGCTGGGCGCCACCATCGACGGCATGGTGGTAGTGGAAAAAGGCCTTGAGCCGAGCGACAAAGTGGTGGTGAACGGCATGCGCAAGATCTTCTTCCCCGGTGCGCCGATTGCACCGGTGGATGTGCCGATGGATGCACCGAACACAGTGAAGGCACCTGCCGCCGCTCCCGAATCTGACGACGACAGCGAGGCCTGATCGATGTCTGGCCATACCGATCTCTCGCGCGTTTTCGTTGATCGCCCGATTCTTGCGGCGGTCCTCTCCATCGTGGTGTTCGTGGCAGGTTTGATTGCAATTCCCAACCTGCCCGTCACCGAATACCCGGAAGTGGCACCGCCGACCGTGCAGGTCACGGCGATCTACCCCGGTGCCAATCCAAAAACCATTGCCGACACGGTCGCTGCGCCTTTGGAAGAGGCCATCAACGGCGTGGAGAACATGATCTATATGAAGTCGGCGGCGTCTTCGGACGGCACGCTGTCTTTGTCGATCACCTTCAAGCTCGGAACCGACATCGACACCGCCGCAGTGCAGGTGCAAAACCGCGTGGCGCAAGCACTACCTCGCCTGCCGGACTCGGTGCGCGCCTTGGGTGTAACGACTGCGAAGGCATCGCCGAACATCACGATGGTGGTGCATGTCACCTCGCCCGATGGTCGCTACGACGGGCTGTACTTGAGCAACTTCGCCAACCTCAATGTGAGGGACGAGTTGGCGCGCCTGCCGGGCGTTGGGCAAGCGCAGGCCTTTGGTGCGGGCAACTACGCCATGCGCATCTGGATCGACCCCGATCAAGCGGCCAATCGTGGCTTAACCGCACTCGATATCGTGGGCGCGATTCGCGAACAGAACGTGCAGGTCTCGGCCGGTGCGATTGGTGCTTCGCCGCAGCCCAAGGGTGCCTCGGTGCAGCTCCTGGTGAACGCGCGCGGTCGTTTGGAGACGCCGGAGGAATTCGGCGCGATCGTGCTGAAGACGGGTAAAGATGGATCGGTGGTGCGCCTGCGCGATGTCGCGCGCGTGGAACTCGGCTCTAACACCTACGCGCTGAACTCCTATCTCAACAACAAAGAAGCCGCGGCCGTTGTCATCTTCGAAGCACCGGGCGCTAACTCGATTGCACTCTCCGATGCGGTGCGCGCCAAAATGGCCGAGCTGCAGAAGACCTTCCCCGAAGGTGTGAGCTGGGAGGTGGCCTACGACCCCACGGTGTTCGTGCGCAAGTCGATTGACTCGGTGGTGAGCACGCTGCTCGAAGCGGTGCTTCTGGTGGTGATCGTGGTGGTGGTG
>JAIXVL010000109.1 GCA_027483045.1 Lysobacteraceae bacterium | reverse complement strand
GGACAACGCGCTCTACTACTCCGCGCGATGGGTGCGGAAAGACAGCGAAGCCACTGGGTTTTTCCGACGTCCTCGTGACAACCGCACGGTGCGTAGCATTTATCCCGATGGTTATCTGCCCGAGCTCCAGCCGCGGCAGCAGGACGGATTTGTCACTATCGGTTACCGCTTTTCTGCAGGCGGCACGCAATACGACCTCTCGAACACCTTGGGCTACAACCGCATTGATGTGGTGGTGGCGAATAGCGTCAACGCGTCTCTTGGCGCGGCGTCTCCGACGCGCTTCGATGCGGGATCAATGGCGCTCTGGCAGAACACGGTCAACTTGGATGCCGTGCCGATGTCTGGCCATGGATTCAACTGGGCTTGGGGCTTGGAGTTCCGGCGCGAGCAGCACGAAATCGAATCAGGTGAATGGGCTTCTTGGATCGATGGCGGCGTGCCCGTACTTGATGGTCCCAGTGCAGGCGCCGATACCGCGGGGGGTAGCCAGCTTTACCCGGGATTTGCGCCAAGCAATGCCAACACACGCTCGCGCCACGTCTCGGCCGCCTACGCAGAGTTCAGCAAGGATGTTCGCGACGACCTGACGGCGAGCTTGTCACTTCGCGACGAGTACTACGCCGATTTCGGCAACACGTTGAACGGCAAGTTGGCCGTGAACTTTGCACCCTCGGAGCGCTTCAACTTAAGGGCGGCTTTGGCCACGGGTTTCCGTGCGCCCGCGTTGCAGCAGTTGAATTACCACCGCACGTCGACCAGCGTTTTAACCAGCGGCGGGATGCAGCGCTTTGAGGAGGTAGGCACGTTCCCGGTGGACCATCCGGTGGCACGACTGCTGGGCGCACGGGATCTAGAGCCGGAGCAATCACGTCGTGCCAGCGCGGGGTTTAGTTGGCGACCGACCAGCGCTTCTCAGGTTGGTTTGGACTACTTTGTGTTGCACATCGACGATCGCATCGCATTGAGTAGCAGTATTGATGACGATGCCAACATTCCGCTGGAGGCGGCTGCCTTCATGAGGGCAGCGGGGATTAGAGGAGTTAACTATTTCCTCAATGCAGTCGATACGCGCTCTCAGGGGCTTGATCTGTCTTGGCGCTACCGTACCGACTGGGCTGGCCTTCCCACTGAGCTTCAAGTGCTCTACCACCATGGCGAATCGCGGATCGAGGCGATTCATGTCCCCGAGCAGTTGTCTCGTCTGGCCGACGAAATTTTTGGGCGCAAAGAGCAGGAACGCCTGCTGAACTACCTACCCAAGGACAAAGTGGTGGTCGGGCTCAGTTCGCGATGGCGTGCATGGGAGTTCAACGCTCGCGCGACGTGGTTCGGAAAAACGCTCTACGTGAATTCCGACAATGATCCGTCCCGCGACCAGTGGTTTTCAAGCAAGGCCACGATGGACTTGGATGTGGCCTATCACTGGAATGAGCGCATGAGCGTGGCGTTCGGCGCGAACAATGTGTTCAACACCCTTCCCGATTACCGCCGTGACGACCCGCCGTTCAACGGGCCTGGTCGAATCTTCCAGTACCGCGGCACCAGCGCATTCGACTACAACGGTGCGTTCTTCTATGCGCGCTTCGAAGTGAAGCTGTAAGGCTTTTCGAAGCGATCGCCAAAGAACACGGAATCATTGCGACATTCACTTCTGACCAAGCCCAACTGCTGCGGTGCCTGTTGCAGGGGAAGTTCGGCAACATCGATCTGCAGCCGATCACCGATGAATCTCTACGAGGCATGTATGAAAACTGTTGTTGCGGTATCACTCAGCGTTTGCGTTTCGCTGCTGTTGGTCGCTTGTCAGGCCGATCCGTCGAACGTGCCAGCCACATCTGAGACGGCGGCTTCAGATGCTTCACCAACGTGGCCCGCGAGCTTGGTGGTCGTGGGTGATGGATTCCCGAATCCGGGCGATGCCTGTCGCGTGATTGGCGAGTCTTCGGCAACGGTCAATTTTCTCGATGACAGCGCCACGCTGGCGGGCTGCTTGGATGCATCTGCTGCCGCGCAACTCGGCGGCACCACGGTTGGCGTTGTCGATGGTGTGACCTTGGTTTCCGTTCCTCGTGCGGCCGCCGTGCCCGGTGACGGCGACAGCCAAGGCGATGCGGTCGTTGCGGGAACGATTTACCACGCGACGGCGCAGATTCCTTGCGCGGGCTATCAGGGCGCAGCACCCGGCCTTTGCAACGCGGGTGTGGTGCGTGGCACCGAGACCGGCACGTACATTGATGTCACGTTGCCGGATGGCAGCACCCGCACGATTTTCTTCGGCACGGACAACGCGTTCCTGACCTTTTCCACCGCCGAGTCCAATGGCACGGCAGCGCTGGAGATCAGCTCGCGCCGCGAGGGCGACACCACGATTGCCACGCTGGGCGCCGAGCGTTACGAGATTCCGGATGCCTTCGTCATCGGTGATTGAGTGCGCCTATGGCGCGACGGCCTGGCTCAAGACATCAGCGCGGTAGCATCGCTCTCGGGTGTTGAAGCGCGCACGCGCCGCCGAGCACAACGGGCTTCAACGCTTCACTGACAAGGTCGGCGCTGGGCGGGTCGATGTTTGACAGCACGATCAGCCATGCATCGTCTTCGGGATAGACCCAAAAGCCCGTATTGCTGCCGACCGATCCTCCGGCCTGCCCCAGTTGCCAGTGCGAAGCGCCGCGCGGAAACAGGGAGGCTTTGGTGGGTGCCGTCAGCAAATCGTCCCCGATGAGTCGCGCGGCCAAAGCTTCGAGGTCCGAGGCGCTGCTCAGCGCATCGCCGGCCGCCGATGCTTTTAGTGCCGGGAATTCGATCCGCGGCTGCGGCGTGGCGGCGGGTGGCTGGCCGGGGGCGGTTAGGCGCGTCAGCGGCGTTGCGGCGTCGGCTTCCGGCTCGAAACCGGAATGCGTCATTCCGACTGCGTTGAAGATGTGGCGGCCGATGAAGTCGCGATAGGGTTCACCCGACACGGCTTCGATGAGAGCACCGAGCAGCAGGTAGCCGCCGTTGGAGTACTGCTCTTGGCTGCCGGGTTCGAAACTGATCGGCTTGCCCGCGACCACCGGGACGAGGTCGCGCGCCGTGGTCGCCGCGGCCATGACTGGGCCGTCGGCCATTTCGGGGCGCGTCATCGGTGCAACGCCCGAGCGGTGTGCGACGAGCTGCCCGACGGTGATCGCGGCGAACGACTCGGGTAGCTCCGGCAAATGGCGCCGAATCGGGTCGTCGAGGTGCAGTTTCCCATCATCGATCAGGAGGCCGACGGCCACTCGGGTGAACACCTTGCCCACCGAGGCTAGGCGGAACGGCGTGTCGCGCGTGATGGGTCGCGTGTCCTGCGCGTCGGCGAAGCCCACGGCGTGCTCGAAGCGCTCAGGGCCCGACCGAGCGGCGACGAAACCACGGAAGGGGCCGCGCTGCGACTGCTGCTCCAGACATTGCGCCACGTCAAGGTTGAGCGCCGCCGACACCGAGCCGCTGGCGGCGAGCGTGAGAGCGAGTGCGACGAATGTGCTGCGAACAAGGGGTGTCATGGGCGCTCCGGGGTAGCGGAAAGCCACAGGCTAGGGAGTACGCTACTCCGCATGCAAAGCACATCACTGAGTAGACAAGTAACGATCCGCGACCCTCGGGCCGCGATGGTGTTCACTCAATCGCATTGGCGGCGGATTCTGTTGCAGTTTGCTCGCAAGCCTCGTGCCTTGGGTGACGTCGCACGTGAGTTGGATATGGATCTGAAGCAGCTGCATCACTTCGTGACTCGGCTGCATCGCTTGGGACTGGTGCAGGTCATTGAAGAGCGCAAGCGCGCCGGTCGCGGAATCAAGCTTTATCAATGCACGGGGGAGAGCTACTTCATTCCTTCCATGACAGCACCGGCGCCTTTCAGTCGCGGGCTTGCGAAGGAGCTGAGAGGTGCCATCGAACGCGATGCGGCGGCCAGCATCGAAGGCATGGTGTTTTCCCTCGATCCGCAGGGTCGCGTGTGCGGAACACACGTGGAGAAGGCGAATGCGCGCACCTCTCCGATGGACAGTTGGCGAATCCTGAAGTTAAGCGCAGCGCAGGCGACGCAGTTGAAAAAAGAGCTGGCCGATGTCCTTGATCGCTTCCAAGGCATGGCCGATGAGCGGGGCCATGTCTACCTCGTTCATGCCGGCATGGCGCGCCGGCTTGAGCATGTGGGTGCGATCGACAATCCGCCGCGAGCCAAGGCAGCAGATACGACAGCATGAACGTGCGGCGCTGATCACGTTAGCGACCGCCGCCACCGCCACCACCGCCTCCACCTCCAGACGATCCGCCACCGCCGCCACCCGAGCTGGAGCCTGGCGGTGTGGCTGAAGACGAGATCTGTCGCGAAAGCGAGCTGCTCAGCGACGCGCCCATGCTGGCTACACCCATCGTGCCGATAGGGCCGTGGCCGTGGTACCAGGACGGCGTCGCTTCGCGCGCTGCAGATGCACCGACGGCACGGATGAACTTACCGGTCCAGGCTTTCTCGACATCGAGCGCCATGGCGTAGGGCAATAGCGCTTCGTAGCGCTGCGCATCTAGCTCTGGTTCGGCACCTGCGTTTGCAGGTCCCGTGATCGATTTCAGTTCGTCGCGCTCGGCCACGCCCAAGTACATACGAAGGCCCTCAATTTCATCGAGCAGCGTTCGCCCCTCGCGGGTCGGCGCCTTGAGCAGAACCGCGAACAAGCTGTGCGTTGCCAAAGCCAGCACAGCGAGCGCAATCAGCAGCGGCAGGCCAGCACCGCCCGAAGCCACGGCCGCAACAACGCCCACTACGATCGAGAACACAATGCCCAGCAGCATGCTGACGCCGTTGGCGATGAAATAGCGCGGTTGCAGCTTCGTCGCCATAGCCGCAGCGTGGGCCATGATCGACCCACCGACGCGCGCGGCTTCGGTGTTCTTCAGCACCACCTCATCGCCCGCCGCGAAGAGTTTTGCCGCCAATGCGCGCTGGCTATTGCTCAATGGTTCCAAGCTCGCGCCGGGCACGCGCACCAGTCGCCAGTCATCGGTCGCGCCGCTGCCACCTTCGTAGATGTGCAAGTAGCCTTGCACCGCCATGTCCACCACGTCGGCGGCGAAGCACGAGTGGTCCTGGCTCATGCGCCGCAGCATGCGCAGTTCACCGGGAGTGAATCCCTCGGGCGGCATGTAGCGTGGAAAGATCGGGCCGGCGTGCGGATCACGTCCGTGCCTATGCCAGCGCCATCCGTAGAAGGCCAGCAGCACTAGCAGTCCCGCCAGCCCGATCAGCACGCCGCGGTTATCGCGCAGGAACCACACCCAGCGCTGCGAGTCGGTTGGCTCGACCACCAAACCTTTCGGGAAGCCCACGACAATCGTTAGGCCTTGCTGTGGCGCCAGCAGTTCTGTGCTGCGGAACTCGGCCACACCCGCCGACGGTACGCTCACCTCGAAGGCCTTGCCTTGCTCGCCGCCGTAGCCGGTGTAGGCATCCAGCTGCATTTGCGCTTGTGGCACCGCACCAGGCAGTTGCACGCGCGCCCGCGCTTGCTCGATCGGAAACGCCCAGCCCAAGCCGGTCACGTTCCAATACAGCTCGTCGTGCGCTTCAAAAAAACCGAGCTGCCGCGTGGTGCGGTAGCGCAAGGTAAAGGTGATGTCGGCAGGCACCGGCAGGAACGCGTCGCCGCCGGTGTTGATGCGCACACCATTGGCCATGGTCTCGGTGAAGAATGGCTCAGGCTGGCCATCGCGTTCCACGCCAATCAACGTGAAATCGACCACCATGCGATTGCCGAAACGGTCGCTGTATCGGGTTGGAAAATCGCGATAGATGCCGCGGCGGATCTGGTCGCCCTCAGCGCGCACGCGAATGGTTTCCACCACGTCCAAGCTGCCATCGGTGTTCACCGTGAGCGCGCTGTCGTAGCTGAGGATGCGCTCCTGTGCCGCCACGGGCGACAGCAGCGCAAGCCAGGCCAGTGCGATGGTCAGAAGCCCGCGCATCACGGGCCAAACTCCACTTTGGGTGCCGCGCCGGCTTCTTCGCCGGCCTTGAAGAATTCCGCTTCGACAAAGCCCAGCACTCGTGCGATCAGCAGATCGGGGAAGCGCTGCACGCCATCGTTGAGTTCGCGCACGGCGCCGTTGTAGAAGCGGCGCGCGTACTGCAGGTGGTCTTCCACATCGACCAGATCGCGCTGCAGTCCGAGGAAGTTCTCGCTGGCCTTGAGTTCTGGGTAGGCCTCTTGAATCACCAGCAGGCGGGCGACATCTTGCTCGATGGCCTGTTCCAGTTGTGCCAATCGCAAAGGTGACGAGGTGGCCATCGCTTCGGCGCGCAACTGCGTGACGCGCTCGAACACATTCTTCTCGTGCGCCGCGTAGGCGCGCACGGTTTCCACCAAGCGTGGCACCAAGTCGTGCCGGCGCATCAGCTGCACATCAATGTCACTCCATCCCGCCTTCATCTGGTTGCGCAGTCGCACGAGGCGATTGAATGCAAAGACGCCCCAGCCAAGAAGGGCAAGCAGCAACAAACCGAAGATCACAATCACGTCGGGTCCCCATGGTGGTGAGAAGGCATTGCTCGGTGCTTAAGCGCTACCGCTGTTGGAGAGCGTCAGGGTTGGGCTGGAGTTTCTTCCACAACGCCGATTCCGTAACGTTGCTGCAGGCGTTGGTAGCTGCCGTCGATCTGCATGGCACGCACTGTCGCATCGTAGCGCTGCACAAAGGCCAGATCTGTGGTGGCCTTGCTGAAGGCCATCGAAGCTGGCTCCGCCGAGACCACCAAGGGCGTGGCGACGATCTCTGTCTGCAGATTGGAGGCGACCAACTCATGTCGGGCACTCGCTTCGTCGGCGATCACGACGTCGATGCGTCCCCCCGCCAGCATTGGCCACAGGCTGGTTCGGCGGGGAACCAGGTGGAGCTGGGTGCGCAACTCTGGATCTTGCTTCAGAGCGGCATAGGCTGGGCTATAGACCACACCGACTTGCCCGCCCAAGGTCCACCCGTCGCGAGCAAGTTGAGCGAGGCTTTCCGCCCGGAAGCGCGGCCGATCCGCCGCGCGAATGTAGGCAAGGTTGCGCGAGCGTAAGGTCGGCGCCGAAAAGTGCGCATAAACCCGTCGCTCGGTGAGAGGGAAAACGCCGTCCAGCATGTCGAGGCGGCCGGCCTTCAGCTCGGTGAGTGCACGGGCGAAGGGCATTTCCCTCAGCTGCATTTCGCAACCCATGCGCTTCAAGACCGCCTCGGTCAGCTCCACGCTCCATCCACCCACGCGGCCATCGGGCAAACGCATCGTGTAAGGCGGGTCGTTGTGCCAGCGCAGGCGTTTAGTGCACGCCGCGGCTTGGGCGCTCATGGCGAGGGCCAGCGCGCCGCACACGAACACCGTTACCCAGTAACTTCCAGCTTGTCGCGGATCGTCCATAGGTTCAGGTTATCCCCTCAGCGCAGGGTCTGCACGAGCTTGGGCATGCCCAAGACCGCCGCCTGTGCGAATTCTCGACAGACCACACAAGTCGGCGAGCATTCGCAGCGTTTTTCTTTACAGTGCGCAGGCCATGTCTAGCCGCGATGACTTCGACCGCCAGCACCGCAAACTAATGCGCAGAAAGCGTTGGCTGCGAAAACTGCTGCGCCCCTTGCCGCGCCGCGCCAATCTGGCGCGCTATCCCTTTCTGAAGCGCTTCGCCGTGCAGGCACGCAAGGCGGCGTTCTTGTGGTCATTCAAGCGTGCGCAAGTCATGCCATCGCTCTACCTCGGCATGGTGTTGGCATTTCTGCCCGTCTACGGATTGCAGATTATCTTGGGTTTTGCCGGCGCGTTTCTGGTGCGCGGCAACCTCACGGTGATGATTGCGCTGCAGATGATCACCAATCCGCTCACCATCGTGCCGGTATACGGACTGACCGGATGGGTGGGCCTTCTTGCGATGGATGCCTTGGACATTGGTGCTGATTGGGGCACGCCCCTGCGCTTGACCAATGCATTGTTCGTCGGTGGCGTACTCGTGGGTTTGGTGACGGCAGTCTTGGCCGACGGCCTTTGGCGCTTTGCCGCCTGGGAGGCTGGGGTGTTTCGACGTCGACTGGAGCACCTGCGTGCCACGCGGTAGCTAGTCCGCCAAAACAACCCTTGTTTCTGTGCGGGCGCAGTTCTAGTCTGGCGGCAGCCGTTATGCGCCGCTTCCTGTGTGCGCGCCACGCAAGAGGCTCGCGCTCCACGATGAAGCTCCGCATCACTTCATTCTTGATTCTGATCGCGGCACTGCAGGCCGTGTGCGCGCTTGCTGCAGAGAAGGTGCAGCGTCTTGCCACCGACGAGTTTCTGCCCTACATCGACCGTTCGCAGCCGGAAGGCGGCTATTACCCTGCATTGATCTCGCGCGTGTTGGCCGAGAACGGAGAGCGCGCAGAGTTCGTCTATCGCCCGTGGATGCGCGCGCATTTGGAAACACGAGACGGCCGCTTCGATGGCAGTTTCCCGTACTTGCGCAGCGAGGAGCGCGAGCGCGATTTTCTGTACTCCGACTCGCTGCTAGAAGTTGATGCCTATTTCTTTGTGCGCGCTGACGCAGCATGGGGCGCAGCGCCGCTGGAGCAGGTCTACGGCAAACGTACTTGCTATCTGCAGGACTCGCTGTTGCCGGAGCCTTTGCAAAACGCTTTAGCCAATCACGCTTTCCAAATCGAACGCGTCACCGATATTGCTCAGTGTTTTCGCATGCTGGAGGCGGGTCGTATCGACTTTGTGGCCGCAGGCTCATACAACGCCTGGGCGACGATCCGTCGCCTTTATGGCGAGAAGCCTGTGTTCAAGACCGTTGGTCCAAGACTGGATCGCACGTCCTTGCATCTGGTGTGGCCCAGGTCCAATCCGCTCTCCGAGTCGAGGCGTGAGGCCTTCAACGCTGCATTGAAGGCACTCAAAGAATCGGGCGAAGTGGCTCGCCTTCAGCAGCGCTTGCTCTCGCACAACGAGAGCAATTAGCTCCAAGGCTGCTTAGGGCGCCCGCTCACCCGATTCATGTGCCGCCTGTGGTGCGGCTTGCGGGAATCTCATGATGAAGCGGCATCCGCGCCCCTCGAAGGACACGAGATCGATGCTGCCACCAAGGTGCGAGGTCACCAAAGATCGGCAGATCGATAGACCAAGGCCCGAACCATCGCGCTCGACACCCGTGGTGAAAAAAGGTTGGAAGACGCGATCTTGTAGCGAGTCTGGGACACCGCGCCCATCGTCTTCGACGATCAGCTCGATGCGATCGTCGTCGAGGCAGCGCGCTCGGATGTGCACATTGCCGGGGTCGCGGCCCTCGAACGCATGCAGGGTCGCATTCTGCAGAAGGTTGTTCAGAATCTGGCTTAGGGCGCCGGGGTAGCTGTCCATTGCCATCTCCTCACCCTCGAACTCGAGAGTGATGCGTGGTGCACGTGACCCAAGACTAGGCGTTAGCGTGCGCACCACATCACGGACCAGTTCATTGAGATGGAAGGTGCGCCGACGCTCGGATGCTTGGTCCACGGCGACGCGCTTGAAGCTTCGTGTCAGCTCATTGGCACGTCCGAGCGAACGGGAAATCAATGCGCCAAGTTCAGCGGCCTGATCGACGAATCCTTCAAGCTCACTCTTCTTCAGGCGGCCATCCGCGATTTTTTCTCGCACCTCGGAAATGCTGCTCGAAATCGTGGAGGCGGCAAGGAGGGCATTGCCAATCGGGGTGTTCAGTTCGTGAGTCACGCCGGCCACCACTCCGCCGAGTGCAGCAAGTTTTTCACTACGAACCAACTCACGCGTCGACTGCTCAATGGTGGAAAGCGCATCGCGCAATTCCTTGTTGGCATGCCGGAGCTCGCTAGTGCGCGCCTCGACGGCAGCCTCCAGCGCTTCGTTACTCTCAGAGACGCCCTTCATCAAATGCGAAAAACCCAGCGACACCAAGATGCCGATGCCGGAAGAGAAAGCAACGATGATTACCGCCATCGGTGCTTCGCGAGCGGCGGCGATTAAAGAATCACCCAGATAGATCTTGTACGTCCAGCCTTGGGTGGTCGCCACAGCAACACTAATGGCCCCCGCCAAGTTCGCCAGCGCGAACCACATCGTCCGTCGCGGTGTCTCCATGACGCCGATCGCCACGATGCCTGCAGTAGCCATGAGCATTGCGACGTCGTAGATGCCTTTTCCGAGCCAAGCGAGCGGATAGGGAAGGGCGATGAACTGCATCGACAACAGCGTCACTGCTGCGGACATTCGCCCCCGATAAGCCAAGCCCATCGAGAAGCAACTCACAAGAATCGATGCGCCCGTCAGAACGGTGACGTGACCAAGATCAGGGAAGCGCAGCATGCCGAACAGTGCGCCGGCGACGAAAACGGTCTGGATGCCGAAAACCGCCCGACGGCGGAAGCGATGCAGAAAGGTCTCGACGTTTGCCACGTGTGCAGCGCCTCCCGATGGGATGAGCGAGCATAGCCGAGGGCGGGGCCTCTTTCATGCGAAGGAAAGGGCCCGCCGTATAGCCCCACATTCTCCGCTCAGTGATCTGCGAGCGAGGCCAAGGTTTTTGCATCGATACGCAACACCGGGTAGCGGCTGAACTCCGTATCGAAGTACGGCGTGCGCATGTAGAAGAACCGCAGGCGTGCGCGCGAGTCGCTGGCAAAAGCGGTGTCCTTCAACTTCTCTTCGAACTCGGCTTTCAGTGCCGGGTCTTTCGCGAGCATCTCGCGGGCCATCGCCTCCATCACGCGTGGCTCGGCGTATTCCTTTTCTTCGAAGATGGCATCGAAGAATCCCCAGCGCACAAAACTGTCCGGCGAAGCAGGTTCCAGCAACAGAGCAGCTAGCCGCGCCTTCGGT
>JAIXVL010000131.1 GCA_027483045.1 Lysobacteraceae bacterium | reverse complement strand
GGCATTGATGTAATCGGCCACTTCGGCTTCGCTGGCGCCCGAGGCCGCCACGATCTCGGCGTGGGTGGCAGGGGCCTTCATCATCACGGTGGCAATGCGGAAGTGCTTGGGGAATTCGCGCTCAGCCTGCGGCCATTTAGCCAGAACAAAGCGGGTGCTCGGGCCATGGCTCTGCACCACGCCTTCGCCGGAGCCCAGGGCCAAGAGCCACGAGAGTCGAGCCAGCGGTTGCGGGTCACCCATGGCATCGAGTGCAGCAGCGGCGCGTACCGGCTCGAGCGCGCGTACAGCTTCGGGAGGCAGTTCGGCAGTGGCGTAGGCCAGCAGTGGCTTCAGTGTCTTGCCGGGCGCAAACAACTGTTGGTCGCGATCGATCACCAGCTCCGGCAAGCCCGGAAGGGCGACCAAGATCGCGCCCGAGTTCATTCGGGCTAAGCGCGCACCCAAGCGCGCTGCGCCAAGGGGCAGGGTGGCCGCAGGGGCGTCTTTCGTGGTGCGCAGCCCTGCGCTGGGCGGTGCGGGATCGCTGGGTGCAGAAGCAGCAATCGTGACGAGTTCAGCGGGCGCGGCCGGTTCGGCAGGCGGCATCACGCTGAGTTCTTCTGGCGCCGCGAGGTTGGTTTCGGCGGGCGCTTCGACTGGCGCTTCCGCGATCGCGGCATCCAGTGCATTGGACTGTGCGGCATTGAGCCCCAGTGCCACATCGGCAAGCGCCTCGGCCAATTCCTCAGCGGTGAAGGGCGAGGGCAGGCGATATGGCGTGTCTGAACGCAAGGCTTGGGTCACGCCGATGGCGACGGTGTCGCCTTGCAGCCCGCGCAGCCAAGCCATTTGGCCGTAAATCGAATCCAGGTCGATCAGCACGGCGTCGGCACTGGCTTCGTCCGACGTCGACCAGCCGTTCAGGGCCAGACCTTCAAACAGAGCGCGGGCGTTCGCTTCGTCGGCGCGGCTGAAGCCGGAAAAACTCAAACGGGGCATCGGGTTTCCGTGAAGATCATGTGTCTGCGCAGTATCGGAACCCGACAGCGCCGGGGTCAATTTGATTCGGGCGCTGCAGTTCCGATTTGTGAACAGTGCAGCGCTGACCGTGACTATTGACACAGATTTTGTTGCCGCGAGAAGACGCTGTGAACACACTTCGCGGGTTCTTTACGTGTCGAGCCCCCTTTCGTGACCCTGATCGCCCGTGCTCTGCAAGACCGCTCCGGCCGTCTTGCCCGTTCTGCTGCTCTCGCTTTCGTGTTGTTGACTGCAGCGCCTTTGGCCTCGGCCCATGACCTGCAGTTCGCGTTCATTCGCGACGACACTAGCCCGGCTCCCTCGGGCTCCGACCCCACCCCGGCGGGCGGCATCATTCGTTACGACGTGCGCATCGAAAACAGCGCGGCCGACACGATTGCCGACGTGCAAACCGTGTTCGACGTGCCCGCAGGCACCACGGCGGTCAATCTTCCCGGCAACTGCAGCCTTCGTGCTGGGCCGCCCGCGCAGGTGGTGTGTACGCACGGCACCTTGGTAGGCACCTTGGCAGCTCTGCCGGGTTCTCCGGTCGATTTCCAATTGCAGTTTCAAACCTCTGCAGCGGGCACCATCACCTTCCGTGGCGCAATCGGCACGGGCGTTCCGCCGGCTTCGGCGCTGCCCTTGGCCACCAATGCGCCGTTCTTCGGTGTCGACACCAATACGGCCAACAACAACAGCGCGCAGGCCACGACCGTCATTGACGGCGCGGATCTGGCCATCACGAAGACCGACAGCCCCGACCCTGTGAACGGTGGCGGCGAAATCACTTACACCGTGAACGTGACCAACAATGGTCCGAATGCGGCGGTGGGTGTGCGTGTGCGCGACACCTTGTCGAGTTCGACCAGCTTTGTGGGTGGCAGTGCGAGCGGTGCGGGTTGGGTGATCAATCATGTGTCGGGCGTGCTCACGGCTACTCGTGCGGCCTCGCTGGCGAATGGTGCCTCGGCGAGCTTTACCTATCGGGCGCGCGTCAATGTGGGTTCGGGCAACGTGGCGAACAGCGCAGTGGTCGACACCACAGGCGCAGGCGCCACGGCCGATTTCGACCCCGTGAACAATTCCGTCATTGCCAACACGGCGGTCAATCCGGGCGCAGACCTCAGCCTGAGCAAGGGGGTGAGCCCGGCGACGGTGGTGGAAGGCGGAACCGTGACCTTTACGCTGCGCCCGCGCAACGCCGGCCCCAGCGTGGTGCCGAACGCTAGTGTGAGCGACACGCTTCCGGCGGGCTTTACCGGCGTGGCCATCACCTCCAGCCCAAATTGGTCCTGCGTGTTCAGCGCCGGTAATACGCAGTTGGATTGCACGCGCGTCAGCTTTCCGGTGGGTGCTGTCGACGACATCGTGTTCACTGCCACCGCCGCCACGGGTGTGCCGGGAACCGGACAGATCTTTACCAACACCGGCGCAGTGACCTCGGCCACGCCCGACCCCACGCTGCCCAATAACAGCGGCAGCGTGAACATCACTGTGTTGCCGGATGGTGCCGACTTGCAGATCACCAGTAAGACGCGTGATCGCAGCATCGTGACTGTGGGTGCCGGTGCCGCCTCGCGTATCAATTCGACCATCGTGGTGCGCAACAACGGCCCACAAGTGGTGAGCAGCAACCTGCAAATCACCGACCAGCTCGAAGCCAGCGAACAGTTCGTCAGCAGCAGCGGCCCGTGGTCCTGCCTTGCGGTGGGTTCGCCCCAGTTGGTGACGTGTACGTTTACGGGCACTTACCCCGTGAACGTGAACAGCACGCTCGACAATGCGAATGCTTTGGTCATTACGACGCAAGCGATCGCGGCCTCTGCCGACATCAACAACACGGCCTGCACCGGCGGCAGCAGCGGAAGTGCCGAGCCCGTAACGCCGGGCCCGGATCTGGATCCGAACACCACCAACGATTGCCGCGATACGACGGGTGGTGGCGGCACCACGGCGACGAATGACACGGCCGATCTGAGTCTCGACAAGGTGACCACGACGCCCGCGGGCGGTGACAAGATTGTGGGCATTGCCGAAAATTCGGTGACCTATACGCTGACGGTCACGAACAACGGCCCGCAAGCGACGACGGGCATTGTCATCACCGATCCGCTGCCGGGCTTCCGTACCACGACGCCGGCCACGCCTGCCCCCACGTTTTCGACGCCCGTGGGTTGGACCTGTTCGATGGCCAGCGGCACCGTGACCTGCCGTTCCGGCACCACGTCACTGGCCAGCGGCGC
Organism: Lysobacteraceae bacterium; assembly: GCA_027483045.1. Taxonomy (GTDB): domain Bacteria; phylum Pseudomonadota; class Gammaproteobacteria; order Xanthomonadales; family Xanthomonadaceae; genus Silanimonas. Next base: position 2,690 of record JAIXVL010000131.1, on the reverse strand, counting down.
CAACGCAGTCATTGGAATCACCGTGAACCGGCCGCTCAACGACAGCGCGGGCAACAACGCCACCTGCAACAGTGTGGTTCAACCGAATGCGTTCTGTAACACCGCTGTGGTGGCCGTGGACCGCAACATTGCGGGCGCCGTGGGCGACGGCGACTTCTCCAACAACACGGCGGAAGACCACGTCACCGTGGAGCGCGTGGCCAACATGCGCACGACCGCCAACGTGATCAGCACCGGCAGCATTGGTCAGGTGGGCGTTAACTCCACGTTCCGCATCGACTACAGCAATGCTGGTCCTTCGGTGGCACGTGCAGTGATTTACCGCGCCACGATCAGCATTCCTGCGGGCGACACCGGTTTTGTCTTGACTGGGCTGGCTAACAGCGGCGGTACCACGTGCTCGGTCACGACCGGAGCCGGTGTCACGACTGCGGCTGCCGCGGGTGGCAACTCGTATGCCAATCCAAGTGGCGCGGCCAGCAACATCACCATCGAATGCTTGCCGCGCGACATGGTGAACCAGAACGGGCAAAACCTGCAGGTCACGGTTCGTCCGAATTTCGGCGCGCTCGGTCCCTACACAGCGGTGGGTACCTTCAGCTTCACTGGTGGCACCTCGACGGGCTCCGATGCGCAGGGCGCATGGGAGTACAACAGCGTTGCGAACAGCGCGGACGACGAGCGCAGCGCGACGCTCACGCTCACTCCGGATCAAGTCAACCTGCTCACCAACAAGACCGATCTGGTCGATCCGCTGGGTTTTGATCCTGCCGATTTCACCAACAACCTGATCGTTTACCGCGTGTCGGTGCGCAATCTCGGCCCGTCGGTGGCGACCGGCGTGCAGATCAACGACACGATCACGCCGCCTGCGGGCAAGACCATTCGCTACATGGGTGCATCGACCAGTTCGGCCGGTCCGTTCGTGCCCGCACGTTGCACGCAGACTTCAGGAACCAACCCGAGCACCGGCGCGGCCATGGGTTTCAACTGCCTGATGCCGGGTAACGGATTCACGCCCGAAGTCGATGGCGCCATCGGTGTGAACCTGGCTTCTGTGCTGTTCCTTGCCTTCCAGTACGAAACCGCTCCGAACGGCACCGGCGACACGCTCTCGAACGTGGCGACGGCAACGGCCTCCGAGACCGATACCGACCTCAGCAACAATGGTGATTCGGAAGACACAACGATCCGCTCGCGCGCTGATCTTTCGGTCGCGAAGTTCCTCACCACCACTGCCCCCAATGCCGACCCGACAGTGGCATTGCCCGCAACGGTGGGTACGGTGACCTTGCGCCAGCCATTCTTCTGGGTTGTGGAAGGCCGCAATAACGGGCCGGGACTCTCGCTTTCTCGCGATCGCACGGGCACCAATCCCTTGAATGGCACGGGCACGGTCGTGACCGACAGCCTACCGATCGGCGTGCGTGTGACGGGCACGATTACCTGGCAAAAAGTGGGCGATGACTTCGCTGGAGCTTTCCCCGATGCGAACGGCAGTGGCACCTGTACGCCTCCTGCCTCGATTCCCTTCACCGCGACAGCCGGCAGTCAGACCATCGTCTGCAACGTGGGCGACCTCACGGCGAACGGTGCCAACCAAGGCCGCGTGCGCATCATCATTCCTGCAGAGTGGGCGGTGTTCCCGCCGGCTGCGAGCGGCACCATCACGACAGTGACGAATGGCGCGGCGATCACCACCGAGCAAGTCGATCCGAATCCCGGCAACAACGGCACCACACTCGACAACACAGTCACCCGTGCCACCTTGGCGGGCACCGTGTTCCAAGACCGTGATCGCTCGGCCGGAAATGGCGGTATTCCGCAGGCGGCGGGCACTGAGCCGCGAATCAGCGGCGTGGTGCTGACGCTTACTGGCGAAGATGTTTACGGCAATGTGTTGACGGGCGTTACCGCCACCACGGACGTCAATGGCGATTACAGCTTCGGCAACTTGGCGCCGTCGAATGCGGCGGGTTACACGATCACGCAAACGCAGCCTTCCGGCTTCTTGAATGGCCCCATTGACCCGCCGGCCTTCGGCGCAGCGAATGGTCCGTCGCTGACAGCGGGAACGCCTGCCTTTAGTCGCCCGGACGTCGCCGGAAACTCGGTGTATTCGGCGATTAGCGTGGGCACTAATGAAGCCGGTGTTCGTTACAACTTCCCAGAGGTGCGCCAGCCCTCGTTGAGCGGTCTGGTGTACTTGGATTCCAACTTCAACAACGCCTATAACGCGGGCGTTGATGGCCTGATTCCGGGTGCGACGGTGCGCCTGTTGAACGCCGCGGATAACTCGGTGGTGGCGACCACCACCACCGACGGCAGCGGCGTTTACACCTTCAGCAACCTTGATCCGTTCATCACCTACATCGTTGAAGAACCTCTGCCCACTGCGCCGGACACGTATCGCAATCGTCCTCTCGCGGTGAACCCCGGGTTGGTGGGCGGCGTGGCCTGCGTGGGTTGCGCGGCAGCACCCAATACGCCTGCAGCAAATACCGATCGCATTACGGGAATCGATTTGTCGTCGGGCGCGGATGGCACCAGCTTCAACTTTGGTGAGGAATTGCTCTCGAACACGGGTATTGGTGGCTTCGTGTATCTCGACCGCAACAACAACGGCAGCTTTGAGGCCGGCGGTGCGGATGCGGGCACCATCAACTCGCGTCCGAACGGCGGCCTGCAGG
>JAIXVL010000035.1 GCA_027483045.1 Lysobacteraceae bacterium | reverse complement strand
TGCGGTACCCGCGTGGCATAAGTTCGCCATGAGTGCGCCCGCCTTCCAAGATGCTTTGCAGCCCTTTGACCTCGCCATTGTGGGCGGTGGCCCGGCAGGGCTGGCCTGTGCGATGGCCGCAGCCCGATTCGCTCCGCATTGGCGAGTGCTCTGGCTGCGTGGCGCCAAGCCGCCGTTCTCGCCTGCTTTTGTTTCGCCGTCTTTGCGCCACCGATTGAATGTGCCGGTTGAGCGCATGGGGATCGAGGCCGATGACCCCGCTGGTTTTCTTCGCTGGCTGCAGGAGCATCGACCCGATCTGAAAGTGGGGCTTGGTGAGTTCGTGCCGCGCTGCTGGTTTGGCGACTATCTCGCGTGGCATGCGCGTGGATTGCCGCCTTCGGTGCAGGTTCTTGATAGCGCGATCAATGACCTTCTCCCACAGCAAGGCGGCGATGGATGGCAGTTGCACTTCGATACGCAGACCTGCGCCAGTCAGCGTGTGGTGTTGGCGCTGGGCATGCCCGGCCCCGAGTGCACCGCGCAAGTTGATAGCGCTTGGGTGCGCGACCCGTGGGCCTGGTGGCAGGCCTTGCCAGACACATGGGTGCCGCCTTCAGCAGATGAGGAAATACTGGTCGTAGGCAGCGGCCTCACCGCAGTGGACATGGTGTTGGGGCTGCGCGAGCGCGGGTTTGCCGGGTGCATTCGGGTGGTATCGACGGCAGGCGAATGGTCGCATGCGCATGCCGCCACGACGCCCTTGAGTGAAGACGTGCGCGAGCACTTCGAAGCGCGCTTGGCCGACGTCGAGACAGCGCGTGATCTCGTGGCTCTTCTGCGCGCGTTTGCTGCACAACACCCATGGCGCGCAGTGGTCGATGCGCTGCGGCCGCACACGAATGCCGTGTGGGGCGAGTTACCGCCGCAGGAGCAGCGGCGCGTGTTGCGTCATGCCTTCGGTTTTTGGAATCGTCATCGGCATCGAATGGCGCCGGATGTGCGCGCCACGCTCGATACGGATACGGCATTGCGGATTGAAGCCGGGCGCATTCGCTTGGGCGCTGAAGGGCGAATCGAGCGCCATCATCACGGCCAAGTCGAGGTGCTCACACCTGCGCTCGCGCTCGATTGCCGCGGCCCAGGATTTCGAACAGCGCTGGCGGGCGACACGCTGCTGGCGCAACTGGTTCGAGCCAGAACTTTGAAGCCGCACCCGCATGGCACGGGTGTGCATGCTCCGCGAGAATCCGGCCTCGCGGTGATCGGTGCAGCGTTGTTCGGCGAGCGCTTCGAAACCGTGGCAGTGCCAGAGTTGCGTCAGCAAGCGATGGAGACGGTGAAGCGGTGGGTAGGCGCAGATCAGCGCTGATTGGCCAACCACTCCCTCGGCACCAAGTAATCGGCCAAGCGCGCTTCGGCGCTTCCCGCTTCCGGCACGTAGCCGTATTCGAAGCGCACGCGCGGCGGGAGGCTCATCAGGATGCTTTCGGTGCGGCCGCCACTTTGCAGCCCGAACAGCGTGCCGCGGTCCCACACCAAGTTGAACTCCACGTAGCGCCCGCGGCGATACAGCTGGAACTCGCGTTCACGCTCGCCGAAGGGCGTGTTCTTTCGCTTCGCGACAATCGGCGCGTACGCCTTCAGGAAGCCATCCCCGACAGCGCGCTGGTAGGCAAAGCTCTGCTCGAAACCATCAGCGTGCAAATCGTCGAAGAACAAACCACCCACGCCGCGACACTCGTTCCTGTGCTTCAGGAAGAAGTACTTGTCGCACCACGCTTTGTGTTCGGCGTAGCGGTTGGCACCGAAGGGTTCGCAGAGATCGTGCGCCACGCGATGCCAGTGCTGCACGTCTTCATCGAAGGGATAAAACGGCGTTAGGTCGAAGCCGCCACCAAACCACCAGATGGGCTCGCGGCCTTCGGGTTGCGCCTCGAAGTAACGAACGTTGGCATGCGAGGTCGGCACATAAGGATTGCGCGGGTGGATCACCAGCGACACGCCCACGGCACGCCAAGGTGCGCCGGCCAGCTCGGGGCGATGCGCTGTGGCCGATGCGGGCAGGGTAGTGCCGGAAACCTCCGAGAACCCCACACCGGCCTGTTCGAACACCGCGCCTTCCTTCATGACCCGAGAGCGACCACCGCCGCCTTCGGCGCGGGTCCATGGGTCTTCGATGAAGCGCGCGGCCCCGTCTTCGGCCTCCAAGCCTGCGCAAATCGAATCTTGCAAGCGCATCAAGTAATCGCGCACGGCAGGGAGCTTGGAGTTGGCGTCAGTCATGGCGTGTCGGGCGTTTCGCATGGGATGGACGAAGTGTAGCCGTCACGCTGATCCGACCTCGGGTCGGGAGGGGAGGCGGCCCGTTATACTTCACGCCCTTTCTTCGCTGCGTCCTGCCTTGCGCGTTTCCCACACTCCCTCTGCCAGCGACTTGCTCGATTTCGATTTTGTCGACGCTGCCTTGCCCCTGCGTTCGGGCTGCACGTGGCTGGGTGGTGCGCGGCGGGAATCTTGGTCGCTCGCTGATGCGGTGGTGGATACGTCCACCCCCGACATGATGCGCCGTGTTTCGGGCGGGTTTGCTGCGCTGGGCTTGGCCATGCCGGTGCACGACGCAAGCGCTGTGGCCGCAAGGACCGAGCAGGCGTACCGCACGCTTTTGGCGGCCGCGCGCCCGAGTGCGCATCCTTACCTCATCCGTATTTGGAACTTCGTGGGTTCCATTAATGCAGGCGAGGGTGATGCCGAGTGCTACCGCCAGTTCTGCGTGGGCCGCGCGCAAGCTGTGGATGCCATGTTCCTCTCACCACCCCCTGCGGCGACCGCCATCGGTGCCAGCCACGCCGCTGCGCCTCTCAGCGTGGTGGCCTTGTGCAGCAGTGTGGCGGCCATCGCGCTCGAGAATCCGCGACAGACGCCGGCATGGCAGTACCCGCGTGAGCATGGGCCCGTGTCTCCTGGGTTCTCGCGTGGCGCAGTGCTGCGTAACGCGGACAGCGCCTTACTGTTGGCTTCAGGCACCGCCAGCATCGTCGGCCATGTGTCGCAACATGTGGGTGACGTTCTCGCACAGTTGGACGAAAGCCTGCGCAATTTGGATGTGTTGTTGGGCGAAGGTGCGCAGAAGGCGCAGTCCGATTTTTCGCGTGCCAGCTGCCAAGCGCTTCGTGTTTACCTGCGCGATGTGTCGGCTCTTGAGGCCGTGTCGCAGCGCCTCCGCCATTCAGGCATCGATCCGTCATGCATCGCGTTCTTGCATGGCGATGTGTGTCGGCGCGAATTGGATATCGAGATTGAGGGTGTGTTTTCCGCCGCGTGATTGTTCGCGCGGTTGAACGAAAAAGGCGGCCAAAAGGCCGCCTTTTCGCAGGGCTCCCGCTCGGGCGCTTAGCTCTGGGTGGAATCAGCCGCTTTGTGCGGCTCATTGCCCAGCAAAGTCCGCTCCATCAACTCCAAGATGCGGCGATATTGGTCGTACCAGCTCTCGGGCTGCACATAGCCATGGCGCTCTAGCGGATAGCTGGCCAACTCCCAGCCGGGTTTCTTGAGTTCAATCAGGCGTTGCGCCAAGCGCACCGAGTCTTGGTAGAACACGTTGTCATCCATGACGCCATGCGCGATGAGCAACTGGCCTTGCAAGTGCTCTGCGTGCTCGATGGGTGAGCTGTCGATATACACCTGTGGCCCCAACTCGGGGGTGTCGAGAATGTTGGCGGTGTACTCGTGGTTGTAATGACGCCAATCGGTGACGGGGCGCAGCGCAGCGCCGGCTTGGAACACGCCGGGTGCTTTGAACATCGCCATCAAACTCATGAAGCCGCCATAGCTCCCGCCGTAAATGCCCACACGGCCACGGTCGGCTTGATGGTTGGCGACGAGAAAGTCGATGCCGTCCTTGTAATCCTGAAGCTCCGGCGTGCCCATTTGGCGGTAGATCGCCGTGCGCCAGTCGCGGCCATAGCCCTCTGATGCGCGGAAGTCGAGATCGAGCACGATGAAGCCGCGATCCGTGAGCAGTTGATGGAACATCTGCTCGCGGAAGTACACCGGCCAGCGTTCAAACACGTTCT